>JAUVBO010000179.1 GCA_030591195.1 Pseudomonadota bacterium | reverse complement strand
GCCAGTTCGATTTTATCTCCTTGAACGCGTCGTGGTGAATGATCTCGTTGAGCTGGGCGTTGACGATCTGATCGATCCGCCCGATCACCTCCTGGGCGCTACCCTTGTCGAAGCGGCCCTGGGTGATGTCGACGTTGAGCAGCAGCGCCGCCATGCTGTTGACGAAGCGGTCCTCGTCGCTCACGTCCTCCTTGACGACCGCGAGGTCCTCCTGGACCATCGGCACCGGCTCGGCACCCTCGGTGCTCAGCTTCATGCTCGAAAGGAACCGCTTGAGGTCGAGCTCGACCTTCTCTTCGGTCTTGACGTCTTCGGCCATTTTTCCGCTCCTTTACGCGTCAGCGCCTTCGGCTGGCTTGGCGGTGGGAACCTTAAAGCTCTCGAAGCCCTTGAGCTCGCCGATCATCTTTTCCAGCGCCTCGGGATTCGCCATCAGCTGGGCGAGCAGCTTGCGGAACTCCTTGCGATTGTCGACGTTCGAGACCGCCTCCTCGACCAGGGTCTTGAGCGTCAACAGCCCACGAAGCTTCGGCACGTGCTGGGCGATCTCGTCGGGCGAGAACGCCTTCATGCTGTCGATCGGCAGATCGACCTGCATATCGTCGCCCTCGCCGTCGATCTTGTTCTCGACCGCCATCGACAGCTTGACCCCCATGTCCTTCATCACGGCGTCGGTGTTGGTGCCGTCGAGGTTGCGCACCCGGCGCTCGTCGAGGTCCACCTTGCTGTCCTTCGAGGTCCCCTTGGAGAAGTCGCCGAGAACCGCCAGCCGCATCGGCAGGGAGATGTCCTCCGCCTGGCCCTCGATCTCCGTCTTGTACCGCATCGTCAGTCGCGATTTCGGTATTTCGTCTTGAATCGCCATCCGTGTCCCTCGGTCTTCCTCGGCCTTTGCCGCATCTGGGATTTATCGGTCCAGCAAGGCGGCTCGCGCGTTCTGTCCTGGCGTCCGATGAAGTGCGCGGCGCGAGAGGCACTGCTTAGCCCCTCCGATGCCTCAACGACGCCCAGATCTAGCCCTGCATGATCAATAGTTCCAAAGGAATAGCGGGTGTTTGGTATCACGCGCCTGGCCGGGAAGTCAATCCCAATCAGCGGGCGGGGCGAGGATCTACGCCGGGGATCTACGGCTCGATCCCCGGGAGCTCAACCGTCGTCTGCCGGGAAGGCGGTGCGGGCTCAAACCTTGAACTGCGAGATCCGGCCCGCGAGCCGCTGGGCCACGTCATTGAGCGAGGCGGTGGAGCTGCGGAAGTCCTTCAGCGAACGGTCGACCCGCTCGGCCCCATCGCTCAGCTCGCCGATCGCCGCGGAGATGCGACTGGTGCGCTCGAGCTGCTGGCCCATACCTTCGTTGATCGCGTCGACCCGGGGGGAGAGCTGGCGCACCTGGTCGATGATCGTCGACTGCCGCGTACCGACGGTCTCGATCTCCTTGGCCGAGCTGCGCACCTCGGCGGCGAGCTGCTCGAGCTGCTCGACGCCCTCGGCAAACGAGGTCGAGAAGCCGCCGAGCACGGCCTCGATCTCGAGGATCGCGTTGGCCGACTGGTCGGCGAGACGCCGGATCTCCCGGGACACCACCGCGAAGCCCCGCCCCGCCTCACCGGCCTTCTCCGCCTCGAGCGCGGCGTTGAGAGACAGCAGGTTGATCTGGTCGGCGATCTTGGTGAAGGTGACGATGATCGAATCGGTGGTGCGAGCCCGCTGGCCAAGCTCGCGCATCTGGCTGACGAAGCGCTCGGTGATCCCCTTCATCCGCTCGATGCCGCGGACCATCCCCTCGAGATCGGAGACGCTGCTCGTCGCCGCGGTGCGGGTCCGCTCGGCGGTCCGCGCGATCTCGTTCATCGTGCCCGACAGCTCCTTCGCCGTGCCGGCGATCTCCTCGGCGGTGCCCTCCACCGCCCGCGCCAAGCCAGCCTGGGTCTCGGTGTTCCCCTCGAGCTCGGTGGCCGAGGCGAGGATCTGGACCGTGGAGCTGTTTACCTGAGCCGTCAGCTCCTGGGTCTGGCGCACGAGATCGCCGAGGTTACCCGACATGGTGCGGATCGCCTCGAGCAGCTGGCCGGTCTCGTTGCGGGCGCTAACGGTGACCTCGGCGGTGAGATCGCCGCGGGCGATGGCCTGGGCCGAGGCCGCCGCAGCCTCGATCGGCGCGGTGATGTTGCGCGCAGTGCGCAGCAGGACCCAGAACAGCACCAGCACACCAGCGAGGGTAATCAGCCCGCTGCGCAGCACGGCGCTGATCACCGGTCGCAGCAGCCCCGCCTCGGGCACCCGGAGGTAGAGCCGCCAGCCTCCCCGGGAGATCGGAGCCACGGCGACGATGTAGCCGTGACCGTCTCGGCCCTCGACGGTCTTGACCTTCCCGGTGGCCATCGCGCCAAAGGCGGAGCCCCCGGCGACGCGAGCCAGCGGCTTGCCCGCGAGGGATGCGTCGCGGGTGCTGGCGATCACCTGCCCGCGACGGCTTACCAGCAACAGCTCCGCCCCCGGAGAGGGCAACGCCTGCTTCAGTGCGGCGCCGAGCCGGTCGAGCCGGCGGGTGACCCCGGCGGCTCCGAGGAGCTGGCCGCCCTGGCCGTAGACCGGATGGAGGATGTCGGCCACCAGTCGTCCCTCGGCGTCGCGGCGTGGCTCGCCGAAGCAATGGCGGCTCGCCTCGGTCGACTTGCCAGGGGCGCTGACCCGGCACCGCTCGACCTCCGGGTCCTTGCTCGCCGCCGAGGCGAGGCGCACCCCCGCGCCCGTCCGGCGCCAGAGTGGCGTGAACCGCCCGCCGGCGTCGGTCCCCGCCTGCTGCTGGCTCGCGCCGTCCTTGCCGTCGGCATCGCGCTCGTAGATCAAGAACGTCGCCAGCAGCTCGGGCGAAGCCTCGAGCGAGCCACGCAGGTGGGTCAGCGAGCGGGCGCGCAGCCCGAACAGCCCGTTGGCCTGCAGCAGCGCGCTGGTCCGCGCCAGGTCGATGGCCTCGTCGTTGGCAGCGTCGATCGGCTGGGCGGCGAGCCTGGCGCCGTTGAGGACGATCTGCGCGATCCCCTCGCGCAGCGTGGTGTAGCGGTCGTGGAGATAGAGCCCGGTGACGCCAAAGAAGACCAGCGTCACCAACAACCCGATGCGCCAGAGGATCGCGCCACGGATCGTGCGCCAGTATGGGATCTTACCGTCAGCCATCTTCCTCGGCTCACTCTCGCGAAAGGTCCACCTGAAAAAGGGAGAAGTCGTCGTCGAAGCCCTCACGCCCCTGGGTCCGCCGCACCAGCTCGACCAGCGCGTCGAGGTCGACCTCCGCCTCCCGGGCATTGGCGACGAGGGCCGCGAGCCAGTCGTCGAGCTGCCACATCTCGCCGCTGTCGGCCCGCGTCACCTCGTAGACGCCGTCGCTGAAGACGAACAGCGACGCCTGGGGCGCGAGGGAGACCTCGATGTTATCGTAGCGCGAGTCGGGCATCGCGCCGATCAGGAATCCACCGGGGCTGATCAGGCGCTCGAGCGTCGCGGTCTCGCGGTCGACGCCGTGGACCAGCGCCGCCGGCGGATGGCCACCGCTGGCGAAGCGCAGCACCCGCTGGCGGCGCTGCATCACCCCGTACCAGCCGGAGAAGAACATGTTGTTGTTGCTCTCCATCGGGAAGACCCGGTTGAGCATCGTCAGCACGGCGGCTGGATCGAGCAGGTCGGTCTCCCGCTGCAGCGAGGGCGATCGCATCAGGTTGAGCAGCGAGACGCCAAGCAACGAGGCCCCGACCCCGTGGCCACAGACGTCGAAGAGGTAGGCGGCGAAGTGCTCCTCGTCGATCCAGTGGTAGCCGAAGACGTCTCCTCCGAGCTGGGCCGAGGGGATGTAACGCCAGCGAACCGGTGGCCCCTCGTCCTGCTCGAGCGGCAGCAGCGAGCGAACGTAGGCCGCCGCCTCGGCGAGCTCCTTGGCCAGCGCCGAGAAGGCTGCGTTGCGTTGCTTGAGCGCGACGTAGCCGCGGGAGTGGTAGCGAACCCGCGCGCAGAGCTCGAGCTTGTCGGGCAGCTTGACGACGTAGTCGTTAGCGCCGACCGTGAACGCCTCGGCCTTGACCGTCGGCTCCTCCTTGGTCGAGAGCACGATCAGCGGGATCTCGCGCGTCTCGGGGTGGGCGCGAAAGAAGCGGACCAGGGTCAGCCCGTCGATCTCCGGCATCACCAGGTCCTGGAGGATCACCGTCGGCCGCACCTCGAGCGCGGTGTCGATCGCCCGGGTCGGGTCGCCGCAGTGGTGCAGCTCGATGTCCGCCTCGCCGGCGAACATCTGGCTCACGGCCTCGGCGATGATCTGCTGGTCATCGACCAGCAGCACGATGGTCTTCATCGGCTCACCAGCGCCGCGTCCGGGATCTTCACAGGCGAGCATCAGTCGGCCCTCCACTGTTCGACGAGGTCACGCAGCCGGTCGAGCACCGCGCGTCCAATCTGGTCGAGAGGCAACACCCGCTCGACCGCTCCGAGCTCGATCGCCGCCTTCGGCATGCCGAAGACCGCGCAGGTCGCCTCGTCCTGGGCGATGGTCCGCCATCCTGCCCGGCGCAGCTCGAGCAGCCCCGTGGCGCCGTCGGCGCCCATGCCCGTCAGCAGCACCGCCACCGAGGGCGTCGGCCAGTGGCGGGCGACGCTCGAGAAGAAGATGTCGACCGAGGGCTGATACGGCGTGTCCGACGGACCCGAGCGGTAGGCCAGCAACCCCGCAGCCGTCAGCTCGAGGTGTCGCGGCCCGGCCGCCAGCAAGACCTCACCCGGCGCCGGACGGGCGCCGGCGCTGGCGATCCGCACAGCGAGCGGGGAGTCCTGATCGAGCCAGCCGGCGAGGTTCTCGACGAAGCCAGCGTCGATGTGTTGAACCAGGATCACTGGCGCGGCGAGGTCGGCGGGCAACCCCGAGAGGATCTCTCGCAGCGCCCGCGGCCCGCCGGTCGAGGCGCCGATCGCGACCAGCAGCGGCGAGGCGCTCGAGGAGCGCCGCGGCTGAGCCGCCCTCGGCCGCGCCCGGGCCGAGCCCGCCAGCAGCTTGCCGACCGTGTCGAGCTTCTTGAGGAACGCCTCGGCGCCATCGATCTCCGCCCGGTCGTTGAAGACCGGCGTCGCCACCGCGTCCAGGGCACCCCATCCCATCGCCTCGAAGACCATCGAGGCATGGCCCTCGACCGTCGCGGTGACGATCAGCACCGGGCACGGGTGGTCGCCCTCGATGATCCGGCGCGTGGCCTCCACGCCGTCCATCACCGGCATCACCAGGTCCATCAGGATCAGGTCCGGCGGGTCGGCGGCGCAGCGCGCGACCGCCTCGCGACCGTCGCCCGCGACCCACGCGACCTGGTAGCGGCCCGGCGCGAGCTCGAGGGTCTCGGTCAGGACCCTGACGGCGAGGCCCAGGTCGTTGACGATCGCCACGCGCATCATCGCTCGGGCCCTCCGCTGTCGATCAGCTCGCGGACCGCCTCGACGATCGAGCTGTCGTGAAGGTCGCTCTTGGTGAAGTAGCGGGTCGCGCCAGCAGCGAGAGCCACCTGGCGGTCCTCGTCGCGGTCCTTGTAGGAGACGACGATCACCGGCACCTGGCGGTGACGCTCGGAGGCCCGCATCCGGCGGATCAGCTCGAGCCCGTTCATCCGCGGCATGTCGATGTCGGTGATCACCACCTCGTAGCGGCCGAGGGTCAGCGCGCTCCAGCCGTCCATCCCGTCCTCGGCGGTGTCGATGGCGAAGCCGTGCCCCTCGAGCAGCTCGCGCTCCTGCTCGCGCACGGTGGCCGAGTCGTCGATCACCAGCACCCGCGCCTCGTCGACCTCGGCGGAGAGCTCGTGGGCCGCGACCCGGGCGCCGCTGAGCCGCGCGTCGATCGCCACCACCATGTCCTCGACGTCGAGCACCAGCACCGGCTCGCCGGACTCGACGATCGCCGCGGTGGCGACGCACTGGACCTGGCCCAGCCGCGGATCGAGCGGTCGGACCACCAGATCGTGCTCGCCGAGGAAGCAGTCGACCACCAGGCCGAAGCTCCGCTCGCCGTCGCCGATCAGCACCACCGACAGCTCGCCGTCGCCCTGATCGATCTCCGGCGGGAGCTGGAGGATCTCCGCCGCGTCGATCAGCGCCACGTTGCGATCTTGGTGGACTAGGTACTCGCGGTTCTCCAGCGCCTTGACCTCCGACCAGGGCACCCGCAGACAGCGCTCGATCCGCGCCAGCCGGCAGGCGTAGAGCTCGCCGCGGATCCGTACCAGCAAGGCGCGGATCACCGAGAGGGTCAACGGCAGCAGCAGCGTCAGCTCGACGCCCGCGCCCGGGAT
>JAUVBO010000668.1 GCA_030591195.1 Pseudomonadota bacterium | reverse complement strand
CCGCTGCCTGGCGCTGGCTGGCCGAGCCCGCGCCCGGCTCACGGTCTCTGGTTCCGCCTGCCGCACCCGCCGCCGAGCCGACGCCCGTCGTTCGGGTTGCCCTGCTCTACGCCCTGCTCTACGCCGTGGGAGCCTGGGGTATGGCGCTGCTGTACCTCGTGCCGACCCAGCTGCCCTTCTTCCTCGCCGACGAGCTCGGTGCCTCGGCGAGCGCCGCCGGCACCGCGCTGGCCACCCTGGCCGTGGGCGGCACCCTCGGCTCCCTCGCCTTTCCGCGGCTGCTGCCGCGCCTCGGCCGGCTCGGGGCGATGTCGGCGACGTTCCTGATTGTCGCCCCGGGCTTCGGCCTGGTGGCCAGCGCCGCCAGCTGGATGCCGATCTACGGCGGGCTGTTGCTCGCCGGGTTCGGCTTCGGCCAGCTGATGCCCAATCTGTCGCTCTGGCTGGCGGCCCTGGCGCCCGTGCGGCTCCGCGGCCGGGTGATGGGCGGGCTGACCACCAGCCTGTTTCTCGGCCAGTTCCTCTCGCCGCTGATGGCCCAGCCGGTGGTCAGCCGCGCCGGGATCGGCGGGCCCACCGGCGCCTTCGCCATCGGCGCCATCACCGCCGCGGCCTTCGGCATCGGCTGTGTCGCCGTAGCCGTGCGTTTTCACTCGATCCGCCGCGATCGGCCGATCGCCCCCGCGGCCATCGAGGCCCGCTAACCGACTGCTCGATTGTCGACCAGGTCGGGGGCTGAGGCGGCGCGTCGACCCTGCACACCCAGATTTGCAGGAGCCGCGGCCCGCGGATCGTCAGCCGCCGCTGGAGCCGCCTCGGCTCCGAACTAGCTGATCTCGCCCCTGTCGGCCCATCGCCCACGATTGGCACCCCTCTTGCTGTTCGGGGGGCACTGGAGGCGAAGCGATGATGCGACCATTCCGCGCTGCTCGATCGGCCCTGATCACGATGCTCACCATGGCGGCGCTCGCTTCAGCGGCGTGCTCCCCCGACAAGGAGGCCGCAGACCGGCAGTTCCAGGACCTGCTCGACGAGCTGGCCGGGGAGCTGCCGGCGGGCAAGGCTGACTTCTTCGGCTCGATCAAGGACAGGTGGAACAGCGGCAAGGCGGCGGCCGAGAGGCTGTGGCTCTGCAAGGTCCTCAGGCCGGTGTTCAATGGTGACCCCGAGCAACACCGCACGATCTACCTCGCCGGGGCGATGGTCGAGGGCTCGATCGGCGGCGTCAGCGCCATCTACGGCCGTGAGAGCGCCTATGACCTGCACCACTACCAGGCGGCCGGCTACCGCTTCTTCGGCGGCGGCCTCGCCTCCGAGCTGCTCGCAGCTGGCGCCTCGCTCTACGAGGGTGTCGGCACCGGCAACCACGGCTCGGTGCTCGATCTGCTCGGACCGCGCGGCCAGGTTCGCGGCGGGGTCCAGCTCCCTGTGGGCATCGCCAAGGTTGGCGTCACGCTCACCGGGTTTCACCAGCGCCCACGCCCAGGGGTGGCGATCTCGGGCGCCCTGCTCGGCATCACCGGCCAGCTGACCGCCACGCCCCACGTTCCGTCGGTCAAGGGCGTTGCCGGGTGGTGGAGCAGCGACCCGGCAGCCACCGCTGCGGTGGCGACGCGTGATGCCGATCTCGGCGCCCTCCAGTATTACCTGCCCGCGAGCTGTGGCCCTGCGGGGCAGCGGACCTCCTTCGTCCAGTACGGCAGCGATCGCGACGACCACGCCACGAGAGGCAAAGCGATGGCCAAGGCGCTGCTGCGGGCCCACTCCGCCGCTCGCTTCAGCCCGGTGACCCGCGGCTTGTCGGTGTCGATCGCCGCCCTCGGCGTCGCGCGCGACAACGGCGGGTTCGACTACCTCTGCGACGAGGGCGAGCCCCAGGACAGCCCGACGCCGCGGCCAGACGACGCGGCCACCGCGACCGATTGTATGCCAGTGCTGGACGACGGCAGCGCGCCGGTGGTCGCCGAGGACGACCCTCGCGACGACGAGGAGCTGGTGGGCGGCGCGGGCGAGACCGTTGAGGACCTCGAGACCGAAGCGCTGCCCGAGGAGGGCAACGGCAGCAGCGACGCCGACGACGGCGAGCCGGCCGAGCCGACGACGAGCCCGCCCGCGCCCGAGGCGAGCACCCCGGTGGTGCAGGTCCTCGCGCCCCGTGATCGCAGCGAGGTCGAGAGCCCGTTCACCCTCGAGGCCCAGATCAGCGCCGATGCCGCCACCGCTGGCGTGGTGCTGCTGGTCGACGACGCCTACTTCACCAGCTGGTCACGGCCGCCCTACCGCGCCGAGCTCAGCCTGCCGCCCGGTCCCCACCTGCTGACGGTGGTGGTGGAGGACCCGGCCGGCGATGGTCTCTCGACCGCGATCAACGTGGTGGTCGTGGAGCCGCCGATGGGGGTCACCGCGAACGGCGCGGCCGCCCCGGCTCCCCCTCTGCCCAGCGGACCTGCTGCCCCCGCTGCTGTGGCCGTCCCAGCCGACGCAGCCTACGAGGGGGGCGGCGTCTCCACCGGCTGCGCGCTGACGAGCGCTCCGGCCCCCGGCTCCGCGACCCTGCCGGTGCTGCTCTCGCTGCTCGGCCTGCTCTGCCGTCGTCGGGAGAATCAACGGTTTTTCGCGCCCGCCAAATCTACGATAATGACCCCTCGGACGACAGAGCAACAATCGACGAGGAGATGACGATGTTCACCGAGCTGCGGAACCTCAAGGACTCCGACCAGGACCTGCTGGTGGCGCTAGCAATGGCGATGATCGAGGCCGATGGCAAGCACACCTTCGAGGAGTCCCAGGCCCTGCAGAAGGCCGGGACGCTGATCGGCGCCGAGAACTTCGTCATCGCGGCTCAGCGCGCGCGCGAGCGGCTGACGAGCCGCGACGCGGTGCTCGCCGCCGCCGCCGAGCTGCAGGAGCCGTCCCTGCGCCAGACCTTCTTCGACCTGCTGCTCGATCTGGCCCGCACCGACGGGCTCGACGTGTCCGAGATCGAGCTGCTCCAGCGGCTCTCCACCCTCTGGCAGCTCGAGTGGTCGGGCGGCCGCTGACCGGCCAGCGCTCGGGCAGGGGCTACTTGTCGAGCACCAGCTCCCAGGAGTAGCTCGCGCGGCGGAACGGCCCGATTCGGGTGGTGCGCCGATCGTCGAAGCGGCTGTCGCGGGGGTGCCGGGGCGGGACCCGCACCGTCGGTCGCTGGTGGGGGCTTTCACTTCGCATCGGGCGCCTCCTCTGAGACCCTTCAGGGTCGTCCAGCCAATCCTGCGTCAGCAGCGATCGCGGGGCCAGTTTTTCGGCTCCAGCCTCGAGACCGCGCTCATCAGGGTGGTCGCAAAGTCGGTGGCGACCGTCGGCGGGCCATGCACTGCAGGCCGGCGCGCCAGTACGCTCAAGGCACCAGCCGGGTCGATGTCCGACGGAAACCAAATCCGGGACAATACTGGGGAGTGAGCTGGTTCACGGCCGACTTCCGACCCGAATCCGGGACGATACCGGGGAGTGAGCTGGTTCACGGCCGACTTTCGACCCGAATCCGGGACGATACCGGGGAGTGAGCTGGTTCACGGCCGACTTTCGACCCGAAT
>JAUVBO010000020.1 GCA_030591195.1 Pseudomonadota bacterium | reverse complement strand
GTAACCCGCACCGCCTCCTTGACCTCCCGCGCCTCGAGGGTCAGCTTGCCGCCGTCGGGCATCGCCCGCGCGGCGTTGTAGATCAGGTGCAGCAGCGCCTGCTGCAGCTCGGCGCGGTCCCCCGAGATCTCCGCCAGCTCCTCCGGCACGTCGAGCGCGGTCTCCACCGACGACTCCTCGAGCGCGGTGTGCGCCAGCTCGAGCGCCTCGCGGCAGAGCGGCGCCACAGCGATCGGGCGCCGCACCACCCCCTCGGGAGTCTCGGCAAACCGCAGCAGCCGCTGGATGATCTCGTGCATCCGCTGGGACTGCTCGACGATCATCTCGAGGGTCTCGCGGCCTTCATCGTCGGCGAGCTGGGTCTGGGCCAGCTGGCTGCCGAGCATGATGCTCGCCAGCGGGTTGTTCAACTCGTGGGCCACGCCGGCCGAGAGCTCGCCAAGCGCCCCCATCTTCTGCGAGCGGATCACCTGCTCCAGCGCTTCCTGCACCTCCCGGGTTCGCTCCTCGACCCGCTGCTGCAGCTCCTCGTTCCAGCGCTGCAGCTCGTCACGCTGGTCCGCGATCACCGCCATCGACCGCTTGACCTCGGCCACCATCGCGTTGAAGGCACCGGCCAGCTGTGCGAGCTCGTCACGACCGGTCACCGGCACCCGCTGCTCGAGGTCACCACCGGCAGCGATCGCCCGGGCCGCGCTGGCCAGGCGCCCCACCGGACCGGTCACTCCGCGGCTGAGGTAGATCCCGCCGCCGATCGCCAGCACCAGGCAGAGCAGCGTCCACAGCCCGGTGTAGAGCAGCAGCCGGCGCGCCGGACCGAGCGCGCGCTCGGTGGGCTGCTCGAGCCGCAGGTACCAGCCGAGGCGGCGCACCTGCGCCACGGTGCCGAAGACCGGCCGGCCGGTCTCGTCGGCGTACCGCTCGACCGACCGGCGGCCGCCGCGATCGACGCCGAGCAGGGCCAGGTGCGCCAGCCGGGTGCCGCTGCTGGGCCTGCCCGAGCTGACCACGACGCGATGATCGCCGTCGGTGATGTAGAGCCGGCCCCCGAAGCGACTCGCGCTCTCGAGCAGTCGCTGGAGCCGGTCGAGCTTGACCTCGGCAGCGAGCCGGCCGACCTTCAGGGCCACCGCGCAGGCGAGCCGGACGCCGTCGCGCCCGCGGTAGACGCCACTGCAGGCGCCGCCGCTGACCAGCGCCGCCGAGCTCGGGATCTGTCGCGCCAGACGATCGAGGTCCTCAGCGCGCAGGCGTACTCGTCCGCGAAGATCGGCGGGCAGCTCGTCGTCGGCGGGCAGCTGGCCGTCGTCTGCGAGGTAGGCCGGGCGCACCACCGGCTTGCCCGCTCCGTCGAGCAACATCACCGCCGTGGCGTACTCGAGCTGCCGGTAGGGCACGCGCAGCAGGGCGGCGAGGTCATTGCCGGTCGAACGGTCGAACGGGAGGTAGGAGCCGGCTCGCTCGAGGTCGCGCAGGATGCTCGCCGCCCAGGCGTCGACCTGGGCCGCCACCTGCCGGACCAGCTCGCGCTGGAGCTGCAGGGTCTCGGCGGTGACCGTCTTGGTGCTCAGCGTGCTCGAGACGAGACCCGAGGCGGCCACGGGCAGGGCCGAGACCGCCACGAGCAGCACCGTAATTTTGGTCGAGTAGCGCACGAAGGCAAGCGACAGCGGCGGCGATCAGCCGTCGCCACCGCGGTCCTTGTCGTCGGAGTACTCGGGGGGTAGCGTGATCCGGCCGCTGGCAGTCCGCGGCCAGTCCTCGAGCGCCAGCGGCAGGTGCAGGTCGACGGTGGTCCCCTGATCGACCTCGCTGCTGATCGTCAGCTCCCCGTGGGCCTGCTCGACGATGCTCTGCACCAGCGGCAGGCCGAGCCCGGTGCCGTCCTTCTTGAACGTCACGAACGGCTTGAAGATGTCCTGGAGGTACTTCTTCTGGATGCCGCGCCCGGTGTCGGTGACGCGGATCAGCACCCGGCTGTCGGCCCGCGTCAGCTCGAGCTTGATCCGGCGCGGCCGATCCTGCTTGGGGTCGATCGCCTCGGCGGCGTTGATCAGCAGGTTGATCATCGCCTGGACCAGCCGCCCGGCGTTGCCCCGGGCCGGCAGCGCGTTGTCGTCCATCGTCACCGACAACTCGATGTTGCGGCGGACCACCGCTCCTGCCATCCGGATCGCGGTCTGCGCCGCCTCGCGCACGTCGAACACCTTGGCCTGGTCGGAGACCTTCGACAGGCCGCGCAGGTCCTCGCAGAGCTGGCGGATCAACTCCAGGCCGTCGCCGGTCTGCTTCATGAACGTCGGCAGGCCCTCGTAGAGCGCGCCCTGCAGCAGCGATCCGTGCTGTTCGAAGAAGAGTTCGGCCGAGCCTCCCGCGCGCAGCGTCTCGACCGCCACCAGCATCGCCGGCAGCCGCTGGGAGAGCAGCTCGAAGTTGCCCATGACGTAGGTCAGCACGTTGTTCAGCTCGTGGGTCACCGAGGCGGTGACCTGGCCGAGCGAGACCAGCCGCTCGTTGAGCAACGCGGTCTCGTTGCGACGCAGCGACGAGAGGGTCAGCGACAGGTCGGAGACGGTCCCCTCGAGCTCGCGCACCCGCGCCAGCAGGGGCGCCTGGTCCGCCCGCGGGGGGTCATCATCGGCGAGCCGCTCGGCAGCCCCACCCACCGAGGCCAGCAGGTCGTCGACGTCGAACGGCTTGCGCAGGTACTTGAAGACGCCGATCTGCATCGCGCGCAGCGCCGACTCCATGTCGGCGTAGCCGGTGATCATGATCGTCTCGAACGGGACCTCGGCCCGCTGCTGCTGGCGCTCGACCAGATCGAGCCCGGAGATCCCCGGCAGGTTCTTGTCGACGATCAGAACGTGGGGCTCGTCCGGCGGCTCGAAGTCCTCGGCCGTCTCGTAGGACCGGACCCGGTAGCGTTCCTTGAGCGCCCGCGCCACCGTACGGCAGACCGGTGGCTCGTCGTCGATGACGATCACCAGCGGCCGCTGATCATCCTGCTCTGCTTGCTCTTCTGCGCTCACGACAGCACTGCCTTCGCCCTAAGGGGTCAATGAGGATCCGAGACCCGCTCCCTGCGAGGTTGCTCGGCAAGTCGCTGCTCGGCGCGGGCGACCGCCTGGCGAAGCTCGTCGAGGGCGAAGGGCTTGCGGATATATTCGCGGATCCCCAGGCGCGTCGCCTCGGTCTCCGACGCGTCGTCGGCGTAGCCGGTGATCATGATCGCCTCGAACTGGCCCCGCGCGTCGCGGTGGTGCCGCTCGACCACCTCGAAGCCCGAGATCCCCGGCAGGTTCTTGTCGACGATCAGCAGGTGGGGGTCGGACGCGGCCCCGTGAGCCTCGGCGAACGCCTCGCCGGTCTCGAACAGCTCGACCTCGTAACCCTGGGCGCCGAGCGCCATCAACACCAGCCGACCGATCTCAGGCTCGTCATCGACGACATGAATGCTGGGGTGCGCCATCGAGACCCCTCCTCGCCAAATGCCCTGCAAAAATTATCACGTTCACTGGGTTATCGCGAGTCCCCGCGCCCGGTGCGGTATGATAGCGCCTTTCCGAGGAGAAAATGGATGCGTGGCATAATGGTTTCCTCCCTCGGCCTCGCGCTCTCGCTGCTGCTCTGCCTGGCACCGACGGGCTGCAGCGACGAGGATCAGCCACCTGGCGGCGACGGAGCACCGGCGAGCGATGGCGGCGGTGGCAACGCCGACACCGGCGGCACGGTGGCCGACGGCCCCCCGGCGCCAGCGAGCGACGGCGGCTCGCTGGCCACCCTGGGCAGCGCGGCCTGCAAGCGCCTGATCGCGAGCTGCAACGGCGAGGCCGACCCGCTCGGCCAGGCGTGGACCGCTCACATCGTCCCCTGGACCCAGCAGGCCTGCGAGAAGATCCCCGCCTGCTTCGCCGACCAGACCGCTGCCAAGTGTTTCGAGCGGCTCTACGGCTACTACCTCTGCCTGGCGAACGTCGAACCGTTCGACTGCCAGGCCTGCCTCAACCAGTACCAGTACATCATGGGCGCCTGCCCTTGCATCCACGAGTGCGACCCCTCTTGCCCGTGACCGACCGCGATCCGGTGGACCTGCTGGTCTACGGAACGGGGGACCTCGAGCAGCTGACGCGGCGCTGGCCCGCGGCGATCACCGCGCTCGGCGCCACGGTCACCCCGCCCGACGGGTTCGCCCTCGCCCGCCACGCCGGACGGCTCGCGACCAAGCTGACGCTCGGCGAGGGGCCGCTCGCCACGACCGCGGCTTCGCAGCTGCAGGCCGGGGGCGAGCTCGACGCCGCCTTCGAGCTGTTCCTCGAGCCGCTGTCCGCGGTGAGCGAGGAGCTCGGTGGCCTCGAGCAGGTACCCGCCGAGGCCGCGACCCGGATCCGCAGCGCGACCTTCTGCGCGGTGATCTCCGTGGCGGCCTCGGCCAGCGCCGCGAGCTGCCTGGCCGCTTGGCTGACGGGGGTGGCCCTCGCGCGCGTCGCCGACGGCGTGCTCGCCGATATCGCCGAGGAGCGCTATTGGTTGCCCGACGAGGCGATCGCCGATGCCGACCGCTACCTGGTCGAGGTGCTCACCATCGGCCGCCGCTAGCGCTGGTTCCTGATTGTCTGTAGGCTCGTCAGTGATGAAGGCCGGCTCCAACCTGACGGTCGTCGCCGCCGTGGGCGGCAACACGCTGGTGATGAGCTGCAAGTTCGTCGCCTTCTACTTCACCGGCTCGGGGGTGATGCTCAGCGAGGGCATCCACTCGGTGGCCGACGTGCTGAATCAGGTGTTGCTGCTGATCGGCATCTGGGCCTCGCGCCGGCGGCCGAACGAGCAGTACCCCTATGGCTATCAGCCCGAGCGATTCGTCTGGGCGATGATCAGCGCGGTGGGGATCTTCTTCCTCGGCGGCGGTGTCACCGCCTACCACGGCGTGCATTCGATCGGCCACCCGGAGCCGATCAGCAACCCGCTGTGGGCCTACGGCGTGCTCGGCGTCGCCTTCGTCATCGAGGGCGCGGTGCTGGTGATCGCGATCCACAGCGTGCGGACCAACGCCCGGGCCGCCGGGCGACCGTTCGGCAGCTTCATCCGCCGCGAGGCCGACCCGACCAACGTCGCGGTGCTGCTCGAGGACGGCGTGGCGGTCACCGGCGTGGTCGTCGCCGGCGCCGCCATCTCGTTGTCGCACTGGACCGGCAACCCGATCTTCGATGGCATCGGCTCGCTGGTCATCGCCGCGCTGCTGACGATGGCCGCGCTGATCCTCGTGGCGCAGAACCGTCGCCTGCTGATCGGCGCTGCGGTGCCCAAGCGAGTGCAGGAGAAGGTGACCAAGATCGTCGGCAGCCACCCGGCGGTAGAGGCGATCTACGACTTCAAGAGCCGCGTGCTGAGCGTCGACAGCTACCGGGTCAAGATGGAGGTCGAGTTCGATGGCCGCGCCATCGCCCGCAAGCTCGACCGCGAGATGCGGCGGGGCTACCACCACGCCACCGGCTCCTACGAGGAATTCGAGGAGTTCTGTGAGGGATTCGCCGAGCAGGTGATCGACACCCTCGGCGACGAGATCGACGCGATCGAGGAGCGGATCCGGAGCGAGGTCAAGGGCGTCCGCCACGTCGACATCGAAGCCGATTGACCGGGACGGATCAGAGCTTCTGCTTCAGCTGACGGAGCTCGGGCAGGTCGGGATCGGCCTTGCGCGCCTTCTGGTAGTGGCTCCGTGCCTGGCGCTTGTCTCGGCGCAGCAGGTGAAGCTTGGCGTACTTGACGTGCAGCCCGGCAACCACGCTCTTGTCGGCCGGCTTGGTCATCAGCGCCGTGTCGAGGTGCCAGGCAGCGCGCTTGAGGTCCACCCGCGGGGCCTTGGCGAGGTAGGCGTCAGCCAAGTGGCCGTGCAGGGTCACCGACCCGGGGGCGATGTAGTAGGCCATCTGGCCGTACTTGCGCACCCCGGCGTGGTCCTGGCGCTGGTGGAGCATCGTCACCAGCTTGGCGATCGGGCCGAAGCTCTGCTGCTGGAGCCACGCGAGGCGCTTGAGCTCGGAGATCGCCCGGTCGGTCTTGCCCGCCTTGAGGTAGGCGCGGTAGAGCATCTGGTAAGGGCGACCCTGCTCGGGGTCGAAACGCTTGGCCGCGGCGAGGTGCTTGACCGCGGTCTTGAGGTCCTTGTTCAGCAGCGGCAGCTGACCGAGGGCCAGCCGCGCCGCGTAGCCGTCGCCGCCGGCCGAGACCAGCGCTGCTAGCCGTCCCTTGGCCAGGCCCCGATCGCGCTTGGCGAGGGCCAGCTGGGCGCCGATCATCAACGCTAGCCGCTCTCGCGGCGCGGCCTTCAACGCCCGCTCCACCGCGGCCGCAGCCGCACGCTTCTTGCCGGCGACGTAGAGCGCCGCGGCGTAGGCGGCCTGCAGCGGACCGTCGTTCGGCTTCGCGTCAGCCTGCTTGCGCCGCGCGGCGAGGTCACCGTAGGCGGCGAGATCGGCGTACCAGTTGCGGTTGTAGTGGGCCAGCCGCTTGAGCTCGGCGGCGCGGAAACGCTTGTCGAGCGCCGCGAGGCTGAGCCCGGTGATCGAGGGCAGGACCTTGTCGGTGCCCTCTCCCCGGCCGTAGCGCCTGAGCCCGGCGATCACCTTGCTCAGCCCCCAGTGCTTGACCAGGTGGATCGCCATCAGGCTCCCCTGGTAGTAGGCCACCACCATGTCGTGCAGGCTGCGCGCGCGGGTGAAGGCGCTGTTCATCGAGGCCAGCCCGTGCAGTCGGCCGGAGCGCAGCGCCTTGTAGATGTCGAAGTCGTTTTCGCGCTTCCACTCCTTGCGCACCAGCGCCGGCTCCATGTCGGCCAGTCCCTCGGTCAGCCAGCGCGGCACCCGCGAGCGACTGAGCTGGATGGTGAAGACGTGGTTCAGCTCGTGCCAGAGCACCTGGCCCCAGTTGAACCGCCCCGCCAGCGGGCTGGTGGTGGTGATCACCGGGCCGAAGCAAACGCCGAGGGCTGACAGCCCGGGCAGCCCCACCGTCCGCACCGCGTAGTGCTGGGGGTCCTGGAAAAACTCGACAACGATCGGGAGCTTCGGCGTGAAGCGGTACTTCCTCTGGTAGGTCCCGTAGGCCCGCTCAAGCAGCGGCGCGACGATCCGCGTGATCAGCGCCTTCTCGCTCTTGTGGACTCGCAAGCGAAAGTGCTTGGTCCGGACAAACTCGTAGTGCTTGGCCACGTCCTGCTCGAAGAGGTTGAGCAGGTTGTAGTTGCGCACGTTGTACTTGTCGCCTTGCCAGGCTCGCTGGAGGTACTTCAGCCCGGTCTGGTCGTCGCCGATCCGCAGGTGGTTGGTGCCGAGATCGGCCAGGGCATAGGGGTCCTGCGGGTCGATCTTCAGCGCCTCGAGGCCGAGCTTGATCGACTCGGCGTAGCGGTGGTGGCGCACGGCGAGCTTGACCACCGTGTGGAAGAAGCGCGAGTGCTTCGGGTTGATCCCCAGCACCTTCTTCTTCAGCCGCGCGAAGCCCGCCGCGTCGTCGCGCAAGTAGTGGCTGGTGGCGAGCATCGTCAGCGCCGCGAGGTGGCGCGGATCGCGCTTCAGGGCCTGCTTCAACAGCCCCTCGCCCTTGAGGTACTCCTCGTTGTCGATCAACATCTGGGCCTGCACCACCCGCGCGATGACCGAGCTCGGGTTGGTCTTCAGCGCCTTGCGCAGCAGCTTCTCGGCGGCCCGGACGTCGTTGGACTGCTCGAGCACCACCTGGGCCAGCCCGACGAGCGCTCGTGCGTGGTGTGGGTTGACCGCCAGCGCGCGCTGGTAGTGCTTCTCGGCGTAGCCCGCCTCGTACTTCTCGAGCGAGACCTCGGCCCACCGGACGAAGGCCTCGACCTGCGTGGCGTCGGCCTTGGTCGCGTCGGCGAAGACGTCGCTCGCGTCTCGAAAATTATCGGTGTAGCGGCAGGCCATCGCCACGTAGGTCAGGTGCTCGGCGTTGCTCTTGGCGATCGTGCCGTCGCCGTAGTCGTCGTAGAAGCTGTCGAAGATCGCCTTGGCCAGGCCGCGCTGGCCGGTCTGGTGGTAGGTCAGCCCGAGGAGAATCATCGCGCGATAGGGCTTGGGCTTGCGGTGGCGCCCAGCGCTGATGGCCTGGTTGAAGGTCCCGATCGCCGCCTTGCTGTCTCCCCGTGCCCGCTGGACCTCGCCGAGCAACGTCAGTGCCGCGACGCCCGTCTTCGCCCGGTTCTTGCCCCGGGCCGCCTTGAGCGCGCTCTTGGCCGCCTCGGCGTAACGCCCGGTCTCGAGCTGAACCCTCCCCACCCCGAGCCAGGCCGGGCCCCCCTTGGACCGCGCGAGGCTCTTGAAGGCCTCCTCTGCGGCGGCGTACTTTCCCCCCAGCAGCAGCTTGCGGGCGTGGTCGAGGGACCTGGCCTCGGCGGTTGCCGCGGTGGCGAGCAAGCCAGCCGCGACGAGCATCGCGGCGCCTGCCGGGCGCCGTCCGGCGTGGGTCATGGTGCGCTCCGTGGTGCGGTGTCCGGCGATCGGTGGATCAATCGCACATACATATATACCGCGCCCACGGGGCGAGATCTTGCTCGAGGTTGGATTTTGGGGAGCTGGCGGAACCTCAGCCCCGAGTCAGGAGCCGCGGCACACCCGACTGATCTCCCGCGCCAGGGGACGCAACAGGCCGTCGGCCCTGGCGAGGTCGCCGTCACGCCCGGCGCGCTCGAGCTGCTCAGCGGCGCGCTGGACCAAACGTGCAGCCACATAGGCCGCCGCCCCCCTGAGCGAGTGGGCCTCGCGCTGCACCAACGGCGCGTCGGCCGCGGCCACTGCCTGCTCGATCCGCGCCAGCGCCTGGGGGGCGTCGACGACGAACAGCTGCAGCAGGTGGTCACACAGCGCCTCGTCTCCGTCCAGGCGGTCGATCAGCTCCGCCCGATCGATGGCAGCTGCCCGCTCGGTTCCCCCGGTCCAGAGGGGCCCACGGCGAGCCTCCGGATAGACCCGCCGCCGGCGCGCACGGGCCGCCGCGATCCGTTGATCGTGATCCTGCTGCTGGAGAAGAAGCGGCGTCATGCCGCCTGCCGGGTGTCGCCCGGCCGCCTGGTTCTTACGCGCCTGCCCCATGACCGCCTCCATCCTCACGCCTGCCCGTATGCGACGTTTCCAAAACGCAACAGCCGCGACGGTGCGCGGACTGCCCCGGAACCGCACCCTAGGAGGTTAGTCGACGCATCAGCGGATGGCTACCCCGGTTGTTAGGGAAAATTCTCACTGGGCCCGTTTGACGCGCCGCGTCGCATCGCCAAGATCGCGGGGAGGACCAGGGTCGAGGTGACCAGACACGCACCGACCCCCATCAGCAACAACCACCCCAGCGCCGCGGCTCCATGGTGTTGGGCCAGCGCTAGAGAGCCAAAGCCGACCATGGTCGTGGCCCCCGAGAGAAAGACAGCCAGTCCCGTGTGCCGGACGACGTCGGCCACGCCTCGTTCACCCTGTTGTCGGTAGCGATGGAGGATGTGGACGCCAGAGGCGACGCCGATGCCGACAATCAGAGGAAACGCAATGATATTGGCGAAGTTGTAGCTCATGCCCACCAGCGCCATGCCCCCGAGCATCCAGCTGACACCCATCGCCAGCGGAACTAGCGCCAGGCCCGCGAACAACGGCCGCCGGAAGTCGACCAGCAGCAACACGACCAGCACCCCCACCGCGAGCGCCGAGGCATCACGGAAACCTTTGCGAATGATTACATTCGCTTCCCAATGAGTAACAGTGAACCCGGTGCCATTGGGGCTGACCTGACGGACATCCGAGACAAACCGAGGAAGGTAGTCCCCCTCCCACACCGAGCCCTTGGGGTAAACATAGAGCGCGAAGCGTCGATGCTCGCCCCGGCCCGTGACCAGCCGATCCCCCACGCCTGCCGGCAAGCTGTCGAGCAGGGCCTCGACGCTCTGGGGGCGGGCGGCGACGTTGGCCAGGAGCAGCTCGTAGCCCTGGTCGAGCTTGTCGATGATCTCGCGCTGGAGCTTCGCCGCCCGGCGGCGCGTCCGCTCGGCCCCGCCGTCCCTGGCCCGGGTGAGCGCCTGGCGCAGGAGTGCCACGGCGTTGGCTGGCACGGCGAGCTGAGCGGCCGCTGGATGGTTGCCCCGCTTGGCCTCGAACCGCGCATCTTGGAGCGCATCCGACAATGACTCGATCCCTCGGTCCAGCGCCGTGAGGTCGACCGGGGTGGAGCCCGCGCTTTTTCCCGCGCCGCCCCGCCAAGCGGGCGGCTCTCCGCCGTCGATCAAGGGGCGTAGCTTCGCCAGGGCCGCGACCTTGTCGCGCTGGCGTGTCGGCAGGTAGCTGACGATCGACTCCACCCGCTCGACGGTGGGCTTCTTCAACAGCTGGGCCGCGAGACGCCTGGTCTCCTCCACCGAGCGGGCCTCCACCGCGGCGATCTCGCCGCTGAAGTCCGTGCGGCGCGCGAGCTCGAGCATCGCCACCACCGGCTCGCGATCCGACGGCAGCAGGTCGAGGTAGTTGTAGGACCAGGGGATTGCCGGCGCACGCCAGACCATCAGCGCTGTGATCGCCACCCCGGCCACCAGAAACAGGCGCCGCCGACGCACCACCAGCGCGCCGATGCCGCGCTGGCCTCGATCGTCCGGCCCCAGCGACCGCACGGGTGGCTTGGCGAAGAAGCGCCCCACCCGCCCGGGCAACACCACCACCGCGGCGGTGACCACCAGGCCCGCGAGGCAGAACAGCAGGCCGACGGCGGTGATGATCCCGAGGTCGGAGAAACCCTTGAAGCGGTTGACCGCCAGGGCGAAGAAGGCCCCTGCCGTGGTCAGCGCGCCGGTGAGGATCCCGGGGCCGGCGCCGCGGATCGCGGAGACCATCGCCGGCACCGTCTGCTCGCCACGCCAGCGGGACTCGTTGTAGCGCGACAGCAGGTGGACGAAGAAGTCGATCCCCAGCCCCAGCATCGTCGGGATGCAGGCCGAGGTGATCAGGCTCAGGCCGCCGAGGGTCAGCCGCACGAACGCCAGGGTACACAGCAGCGCGGCGAGCAACGGCAGCATGCCGAGCACGCCCTGGCGCAAGGAGCGGAAGGCAAAGACGAACAGCAGCAGGATCCCCACCGCGGCCACGGCCGAGGTCAGCGGCAGGTCGCGCGACAGCACCGCTCGCTCCTCGGCGATCAGGGCGGGCAAGCCGGTCAGCCGCTGGCGCAGCGGGCCGTCTTCACCCTTGCAGCCATGGGAGGCCGGATCGCGGCAGCTGGCGGCCGCCGCCTCGATCTCGGCCTGGGCCTGGCGGCGAACGTACTGGACGAAGGGCACCACCACCTCGGGCTCGTCCGAGTCGTCCGCCGGCCGGACCAGGGCGATGGCGAGCTTGCCGTCACGGGAGGTGAAGTACCCGCCAGCGTCGATGCCGGCCCGACCAGCCAGCGCGCCCTCCGGAGCGAGCGCATCGACCAGCGAGCGACTCGAGCTACCATCGTCGGTCAGGCGTCGCCGAAGCTCGTCGATCACCCGGGCGAAGGTCCGTAGCGCCTCGCGCGCCTGCTCGGCGGCCCGCTCTCCCGCGGGCGGGGGACCGTCCATCCGGCGCTCGACCACCGCTGCCATCAGCTCGAACAACCCCGCCAGGTCGCGGACGGCGAGGATCTTGCGCAGGCCGGCCTCCTCGTCGGCCAGCGCCTCGACCAGGCCGCGCACCTGCTCGAGTGGCGCGTGCAGCAAGCCCCGGCGACCGAGCCGGGCGAGATCGAGCCGGCCGACCACGTCCCGCACGCGACCCGCCTGCGGCCCGGTCAGCCGCGCCGTCAGCTCGTCGATCGCCCGGTGGCGCAGGGCCCGGCTGCCGCCGTCGATGATCACGAACATCACGTTCGGTGAGCCGAAGCGCCGCTGAAAGTCGTAGAACCGCCGCTGGTGCGGATCGTCGGCGGCGAACATGTTCGAGTGCCCCGCCTTGATCTCGATCCCGGGCACCAGGGCGGCGGCGGCCACGACCAACAGCCCGGCGCCGAGCAGCATCCGCTTTGGATG
>JAUVBO010000564.1 GCA_030591195.1 Pseudomonadota bacterium | reverse complement strand
TGATCGCCGCCGCACCCGCCGGCTCCTTCGCCGCGTCAGATTCTCGCTAGGCACGGCGGGGTCTCCGCCCGGCTCAAGTAGCCTCCTGGTGACGAGTCAGACGCGGTGGGGTGAGAGCGTGCGGTGCTTGGCGGTCAACTTCGACTTGCCATCGAGGCGATAGGCCCGCCCCCGCCACTTGACCTCGCGGCGGACGATGATCGTGAACAGCACGCCCGGGCCGGCGAGCAGCAGGCCCGCGGCGACCCAGAGGTGTTGCGCGCCGAGCTGACCACCGCCGAGCCGGCGATGCAGCTGGTTAATGCTCGCGACCACGCCGATCGAAGCCAGGACGTTGAGCAGGGCTGGCAGCCAGATGCCGTAGGCCGCCGAGACACCGGCGAGAGCCAGTCCGGCGAAGAAGGTCAGCCCGCGCAGCCACGAGGCGAGCTTGAACGACAGGGTCGGCAGGCCGGTGCGCGAGAAGGCGAGCCAGCGCAGGTAGACCCCGACGAAGTCGCCGAAGGGCAGGTCGCGCTGGATGATCGGCACCGACCGCGGCGAGACCGCGTTGTCAAAGCCCGCGTCGTTGACCCGCGCGCCGAGGTACATGTCGTCGACCAGCTGACCATCGGCGCTCTCGAGGCCGCCGATGGCCTCGATCGCCTCGCGCCGGAAGACCATGAACTGCCCCATGATGAACGGCAGCGTCCCGCCCTGGCGCTGGGCCATCCCCACCGCGGCCGGCGCGTACAGACCGTTGAGCAGCAGCGCGTAGCCGGCGTCACCAACGGTGGCCGGCGCCTCGGTGACGACCACCGGCGCGAAGGCCGCGCCAGCGCCTGGCCGCGACATCAGCGTCTCGACCAGGATCCGCAGCGCGTCGCCGTCCGGGCGAATATCCGAGTCGGCGAAGGCGATCACCTCGCCCCGGGCGCGGCGCAGGCCGGCGATCATCGCGTTGAGCTTGCCGGTGCGCCCCGGTGGTGGCTGACCGGAGATGCCCACCTCGACGTCGACCTCGATCCCCGCCGCGCGGCGCCGGGCGATCGCGCTGCGGACCAGCGGGATCGCTGGCTCGTCGACGTCGTCGAAGACAAAGACGGTCTGGACCTTGCCCGGGTAGCCATGATCGATGCCAGCCTCGATGTTCTGCCGCGCCTCGTAGTCGAGACCCCGGATCGGCCGGATCACGGTCACCGACGGGTAGCGCGGCAGGCTCGGCCCCTCGACGGCCCGTTCCTCCTGGTGACGCCGGATGTACCGAAGCTGCTGGCGATGAGAGCGCCAGACCTCGGCGAGCAGGAGCACACCCGCTATCGCGAACAGCAACTCAATCGCCATTTTGGACCCTCCCTGTCCCATTTACGCCAGTGGGTGAGAGAGGGATTCGGGGATATTGGTTGATGGGCCCTAGATGGCGGACAAGCGTCGTCAGGGCGTCGAGGGCGCGGGCTCGGGGGAGGTGGCATCGATGAGGATCAACGGCCAGCAGGCCGCGGCGTCCTTGAGCTGCTCGCCCGACGGCTTGACCGGCACCGCCGTCAGCAGGACCACTGGCTGGTCAGGTAGCAGGTCCGGCGGCAGATCGACGGTAACCTCCGGCTCGATCAGGCTAGTCGCCAGCGGGGTGATCACGGGCGATTCCCCGGTCCCATGTACCAGGGCCAGGTGCCAGGACCAGCCTGCAGACCCGAGGCTGTCCATCTCGATCCTGACCTTCACCGGCGTCCCGGTCGGTACCAACACGGGGTCGATCTTGACGAACTGGAGGCATCCTGCCGCCGTCCCGGTGCAGACCGGGTGGAGGCAGGCCGGGCAGGGCGCGCCGGCCGGCTCGTAGAGCGCCGCGCAGGGATCGCACCCGTTCTGGGGGCTGCAGTCGGGCGCCGGCGGTGGCCCGACATCCTCGCAGCCATCCGAGGGCATGCCTGGGATGCAGAGCTGAAACGGCAGCCTGATCGTCGCCTCTTCGCCGATCCGGCTGCCGTCGCTGCGATGCAAGGCGACGACCAGCGCGCTCGGGCCCGGCATCGGCATCGCGTCGACAAGGGGCTGGAACTGGTCGAGGCGGAACTCTGGTCCCTTCGAGGCACCGTTGAACAGCGGGACCTCGATCGGCCCCATCTCCCCCTCGCCAACGAAGGCCACGGCGTAGAAGCCGCTGTTGTCCCCGGGCGGCTGGTCGAGCGGCACGAGCTTCAAGTTGAAGACCCGCACCTCGAGCAGGATCTTGTCGTCCGGGTAGACCCGGTCGGGCGACATCATCGCCTCGATCCGCGGCGGCTTGGTCGTCGCGTCGAGCCGCACCGGTCCCTCGACGGCGGCATCGGCCGGCCGGGCCTTGTCGTCGAGCTTGCTGTCGACGAGCACCGAGCAACCCAGCAGGGTGGCCGGCAGCAGACAGCACAGCCTTCGCCAGCGGAGGATCGACATCGTCAGGGCTCCATGGTCCATTCAGAAACGGGCATTCAGCGGCAGCTATTCCTTCCGATGCTTTGAATTATACACGTCTTCACCGCGGGCCGGCGTCATCGGTCTCCCTTGCGATGCACGCCAGCGCCCCTTGTGTCACACTGCGTCGTCAGCACCGCCAGCAGGAGCCGCGTGCCACCAAAGGGAGCCAAGCCGGCGATCCGCATCGTCGGTGCCCGCCAGAACAACCTCCGCGACCTGGACGTCACGATCCCGCTCGGCGCGCTCACCGCGATCACCGGGGTCAGCGGCTCGGGCAAGTCGTCGCTCGCCTTCGACACCCTCTACGCCGAGGGCCAGCGCCGCTACGTCGAGAGCTTCAGCCCCTACGCCCGGCAGTTCATGGACCGGATGAACCGCCCCGATGTCGAGCGCGTCGAGGGGGTGCTGCCGGCGGTGGCCATCGACCAGAAGAACGCGATCAAGGCCTCGCGCTCGACGGTCGGAACGGTCACCGAGCTGACCGACTTCCTCAAGCTGCTCTACGCCCGCGCGGGCGAGCTGTACTGCGAGGGCTGCGGCGAGCTCGTGGGCAGCGACGAACCGGGCGAGGCGGCGGCGCGGCTGATCGCCGATCACCCCGGCGCCCGGGCGCTGGTCGGCTTCACCGTGCCGGCCTGCCGGACGATCCGCGCCACCCGGACCGCCCTCGAGTGGCTCCAGGGCGAGGGGTACCGGCGGCTGCTGCTGCCTGGCGGCACGGTGGTCGAGGTCGAGCCGAGCCAGCGACAGGCCCGAGAGCTCAAGGGCCTAGCCCTCGAGGTGGTCGCTGATCGACTGGTCCTCGACCCCCGCCGCCAGCGCCGGCTGACCGACAGCCTCGAGGGCGCGATGAGGCGCGGCCAGGGCCGGGCCGTGGTCTGGATCGAGAGCGGGTCGGAACCGCCAGCAGCACGATACCGCCAGGTACGCCTCTCGAGCGGGCGACACTGCGCGGCCTGTGACCGCAGCTACCCGGCGCCGCTACCGAACCACTTCTCGTTCAACTCGCCCCTCGGCGCCTGCGCCGCCTGCAACGGCTTCGGCGCGGTGATCGGCCTCGACCTCGACCTGGTGATCCCCGACCGGCGCCTCTCGCTGAAGCAGGGCGCGATCCGCCCCTGGACCACCAAGAGCACCAGCCGGGCCCGCGGCCGGCTGCGCGCCTACTGCAAGCAGGCCGGCATCCCGCTCGATCTGCCCTGGGCCGAGCTGTCGGTCGCCCAACGCGACGGCATCGTCGAAGGTGATCGCGCCGCGCGCTGGCACGGCATTCAGGGCTGGTTCCGCGGCCGCGAGCGCAAGTCCTACAAGATGCACGTGCGGGTCTTCCTCGCCCGCTACCGCGCCTATCGCCCCTGCCCCGACTGCGGCGGCGCCCGGCTCCAGCCCCACGCCCTCTGCTACCGGCTCGGCGGCCGGGACCTGGCCGAGCTGAACCGGATGACGATCAGCGAGGCGCGCGCCTTCTTCGAGGCTCTCGAGCTGCCCGCCGGGCAGCGCGGTGGAGGGGGTGGAGGCGCGGGAGCGGCCGTCGCCGCCGTGCTG
>JAUVBO010000498.1 GCA_030591195.1 Pseudomonadota bacterium | reverse complement strand
GAGGTGAGCGACAGCGAGGAGGAGTGGACCTCGAGGATCCATCCCGACGACGCGGCGCGGGTGATGGCTGCGTTGCAGGCATACCTCGCGGGCAAGACCGAGGTCTTCGAGGAGGAGTACCGGAGCCTCCACCAGGATGGCTCGTGGAGGTGGGTGCTGAACCGCGGCCTCGCCCGGCTCGGCGCCACGGGGCAGGTGGTCCGGATGGCCGGATCGGAGTCCGACATCACCGAGCGCAAGCATGCCGAGGCGGCGCTGCTGCGCCAGCAGAGAGCGATCACGCTGAACAACCGGATCGCCAACGTCTTCCTGACGTCGCCGCCCGACGCGGTCCACACCGACGTGCTCGAGGCGATCCTCGACGCGCTCGACGGGCGCTTCGGCTACTTCGGCTACATCGACGACGCCGGGAAGCTGGTCTGCCCGTCGATGACGCGCGACGAGTCGGGACGCTGCGAGGTTGGCGACCAGAGCATCGTCCTCGACCAGGCCGCCTGGGAGGGTCCCTGGGGGCGATCGCTGATCGAGAAGCGGTCGTTGATCATCAGCCAGGGCCTGCGGCTGCCCGAGGTCGACCTGCAACTGGACCATGCGCTGGCGGTGCCGATCGTGCACCACGACACGCTGATCGGCCAGTTCGTCGTGGCCAACAAGCCGGGGGGGTATGACGAGCACGACCGGCGGCTGCTCGAGAGCGCGGCGGCGCAGACAGCGCCGGTCCTGGGCGCCCGGCTCGAGACGGAGCGCCAGCGACGGAAGCACGAGGTGCTCGAGGCACAGTACCGGCAGTCGCAGAAGATGGAGGCCATCGGCCGGCTCGCCGGCGGCGTCGCCCACGACTTCAACAACATGCTCTGCGCGATCACCGGCAACGCCGCGCTGGTGCTCGACGATCTGCACGCCGGCGACCCGCTGCGGCAGTCGATCGAGGAGATCGCCCGGGCGGCGGAGCGGGCCACCGAGCTGACGCGGCAGCTGCTGGCCTTCTCGCGCAAGCAGGTCATCGCGCCCAAGGTGATCGACCTCAGCCAGCAGATCGAGGGCATGCACTCGATGCTGAGCCGGCTGATCGGCGAGGACATTCTCCTCCGGACCGAGCCCGCCAAGCCACTGGCGCGGGTCCGGGTCGACCCGACCCAGGTCGAGCAGATCGTGCTCAACCTGGTGCTCAACGCCCGCGATGCGATGCCTGAGGGCGGCGAGCTGGTGATCGAGACCGCCGACGTGTTGCTCGACGACGACTACTGCGGCGAGCACGCCGGGGCGACGCCGGGCCCCCGGGTGATGCTCGCGGTCAGTGACACGGGCTGCGGCATGTCCGCCGAGGTTCGCGAGCAGATCTTCGAGCCTTTCTTCACCACCAAGCCGCAGGGCCAGGGCACCGGCCTCGGCCTGGCGACGGTCTTCGGCATCGTCGAGCAGAGCGGCGGCCGGATCGATGTCTCCTCGGAGCCAGGGGGGGGCACGTCGTTCAAGGTCTACTTCCTGCCCGTGGCCGACGAGGCGAGCCCCCTCGTCCGCCCGTCGACGCGCGAGCCCGCCCCCGTCACCGAGACGGTGCTGGTGGTGGAGGACGAGCAGGTCGTGCGCAGGATGGCCGTCAGGCTGCTCGAGCACCTCGGCTACCAGGTGCTGGCCGCCAGCTCCGGCGACGACGCGATCGCGCTGGCGCAGCGCGACGATCAGAAGATCGACCTGCTGCTCACCGACGTGGTGATGCCCCGGATGAATGGTCGCGAGCTGGCCAGCAAGCTCACCCGGCAACGACCAGGGCTCAAGGTGCTCTACACCTCGGGGTACACCCAGGACATCATCGCCCACCACGGCGTGCTCGACGAGGGCGTGCGGTTCATCGTCAAGCCTTACTCGCTCGACACGCTCGCCGTTCGGATCCGCGCGGTGCTGGACAGCCAGCAGTAGTGCAGCGACCCACACGGCGCCACTGGACCCGTGTGGTATCATGTCCTCACTCGAGGTCTCATGTCTGTCGGAGCGGTCCTGCTACTCGTGCTGTGCTCATCCGTCCTCGGCGTCGGGCTCGGTTGGTTCCTCGGCAGGAGGGGCGCAGCTGCCGCACAGCACCGACTGCAGACGACGCTTGACGCCGCCGAAGCCGCGGCCAAGTCATCGAGCTCCAGGGCGACCCAGCTCCGCGACGAGCTGGTGGACACGGCGCAGAAGCTTGACGAGCAGCAGGCTCGGCAGCAGAAGGCCGAAGAATCAGCAGCGCGAGCTGCGGCGGGCAACGAACAGCTGAAACGCCTGCTGCTGCAGGTCCAGGGCGAGTTGGACCAAGCCCGTCAGCGGGCAAAGTCGTTGGGCGAGGATCTCGAACGGGCTCACAGCAAGGCGCCGCTGGCGAGCACCTTGGAGGCGCTCAAGAACGATCCGGCCGTCGGTCCCGGGCAGTATGAAACGCTCCGGATGATGTATGAACAGTTCACCGCCCAATCCGTGATCGGGAAGAAATGAGGCGGACCAGGCTTCGACCCTCGAGGGCTTGATCGTCAGGGGTGCTTAGGGCACCGCGGAGACCTTGGCCTGCTTGACCGCCTCTTCGGGCTTCGGCGCGGTGGTCATGAAGCAGCCGAAGTTGAGGCACTCCTCGAGGCGGCAGGACCAGACCAGCCGTCCGTCGTGGGTGGTGATGTCCGGGCAGCCGTCGCACATGTTCTGCCGGCCGTCAGCGAGGATGTCGATCGGCTGGATCATCACGATCGACTGCATGTGGACCCGGCTGAGCGGGTTGAGCAGCACCTTCGGATCGGCCAGCGCGTTGAGCGCCGCCTTGCGGATCTGCGGATCGACCAGCCAGGCCGTGCCGAGGATCGCCTTTCCCGCCCGAGCGGTGGCGACGTCAGTGTAGGCCTTGTACACCCCGGCGGTGGCGTGGTCGTAGCTCTGCGACAGCTCCATCAGCCGCGGACCCATGTAGCCATAGATCCGTTTCTTGGTGCCAAAGCGGGTCGTGATCAGCCACTTGAAGGAGTCGGCCTGCTGGGTACCACCGAGGTAGGCGCAAGGGCTGAAGTCGGGGTAGCGCTCGCGGAGCTTGGCGACCATCTCGGGAATGGTGATGTCGATCCGCTCGTGCACGTCCGGCTTGCTGTAGACCAGCGGCTCGGGATCGATCTTCTGCCCGAGCGCGAAGTAGTCGAATCGATCGTTGAGGATCGCCTCGCGGTAGCAGATGAAGACCATCCCCTGCACCACGTCGATGTGATCCTGAGCCCAGTCGACCAGATCGGGGATGGCGTCGAGAGTGTTCTCGAAGACCGTCGAGTTGAAGGTCGAGATCAGCCCGCCGACACGGGCGACCATCTCGGCATAGTGCAGGCGTAGCTCGCAGGTCTCCTGCTCGGTCTTGTTCTGCCAGCCCGGCCGTCCCTGCCGGCTGTCGATGTGGAAAGTGAACCCCTTGAGCCCAGCGCGCTTGAAGTCACGCACCAACGCCTCGTCGAGGGCCAGCCCGTTGGTGTTGACCGTCGGAACCCAGCCCCGCGCCGCCACCATCTTGACGATCTCGATGATCTGCGGGTGGGTCAGCGGATCGCCGCCCGCGATCGATACGCTGTGAAAATTTCGGTACTTGGCAAACAGGTCCAGGTCTGCTGAAACCTCCTCGAGGCTCTTGTGCTGGCTGATGTTGGCCCGATAGCAGCCGTCACAGGCAAGGTTGCACTTCTGCGTCGGCTCGAGCCAGGCAATCGCGTTGTCCTGCATCGTCCAGGGCAAACGGTAGAGGCTGCGGTGATCGAGAACGTCGTCGAACTTGCTGCGATCCATCGGTAGCTCCTGTCCGAAGCGCGAGGTAAGCACAGAACCCACCCCTTGGCCAGCCCCCGGCCGGCTGAGTCTCCCCGCGTAATGCGCGCTTGTCGTTGGGCTAGAACTGGGTGAAGCGGTAGACCACCACGCCGCTGTCGGGCCGGTTGGCGATGTCGACGTAGCCCGAGCGGGCCATGAGGTCGAGCTTCTTCTCCACATCCTTGAACGATCGTCCGGTGGCCATCACGCCCTCGGTCACCGACAGGGTTCCGCCGTGCTCGTGGGCCGCCCGCAGCAGGTCGACCTCGAGGTTGATCCACGATGAGGCCAAGCCCGGGCGCCGACCCAGTGGCGTCAGGCACCAGCGGCCCCTGTCGCCCGTCAGTGACAGCGCGATCTGACTCGCGATTGACGGAGGTGTCCGATTACCGGATACTGGGAGCCTTCGGATCCCTCGGGTCTTCAGCAGTTGCGG
>JAUVBO010000365.1 GCA_030591195.1 Pseudomonadota bacterium | reverse complement strand
CCAATCCGTGGTTGCATCCGCCACCGCTCTCCTGTAATCATTCCGCTTTCTTCGACTCACTCCCTGGTCTGGTGCTTGCACAGGTAACAAGCTGAATGCCCATCCCGACCAATCAAAGCCGTTCGAAGCTGCGGGCCACCGTGGTCCTGGCGGCTGGGCTTCTGGCGGGTGGGATGCTGGCCGCTGGCTGCCAGTCCTCGGTCAGCATCGTCGAGGCCGGCTCGATCGGAGAGCACCGCTCGGCGATCGTCAACGGCGTCGAGTCCAGCGGCTACTCGGCCATCGGAGCGCTGGTCGCCGGCAACGGGGCCTCGGCCTGCACCGCGACCCTCATCGGCAGCCGAACCCTGTTGACCGCCGCCCACTGCGTCGACAACCACTGGCCGGTGGACTTCTACATCGAGAGCCTCTCCGGCCCGCGCTACACCGCGGCGTCGGTCTCGGTTCACCCGGGCTACGGTGGCGGCAACATCCGCGACCTGGCGATCGTCCGGTTGACCCAGCCGGTGGCCGGCGTCGAGCCCCTGCGGCTGGCTGAGCAGGCCCCGCGGGTGGGCGAGGTCGTAACCCTGGTCGGCTACGGCAAGACCGGCGAGGGCGAGGGCGACTTCGGCACCAAGCGGTCGACCACCAGCAAGGTGGCCAAGGTCTTCAACGAGCTGCTGACCATCTCCGGCGGCGAGGGCAACGTCTGCGACGGTGACTCGGGCGGCCCGACGCTGGTGGCCCGCGACGGTCGTGACGTCGTGGTCGGCGTCCACTCGACCAAGGGTGCGGTCTGCGGCCAGCAAGGCAACGACATGCGCGTCGACGCCTTCCTCGACTGGATCCTTCACGAGTCCGAGACCGGTCAGCTGGACGCTGACGACCACACCCCCCCGACGGTCAAGATCCTCAGCCCGGCCCGGGACGCCCGCGTCGGCTCGCTGCTCGCGGTGGCCGTGGCGGCCACCGACGACGGCGCGGTGACCAAGGTCGTCCTCCGGCTCGATGGCCAGGTGGCGGACGCCTCACAGCGCGCTCCCTACGAGTTTCGGCTGGACAAGCTTCAGGCCGGTGAGCACACGATCGAGGTCACGGCTCACGACACCAACGGCAACACCGCCAGCGCCCAGGTGCTGGTCCAGGTCGTGGCCGCCAACATCGACCGGGCCTTCGGCCAGCCCTGCGCCGAGGCCAACCAGTGCCAGAGCCGGGTCTGCACCGGAGACTCCCGCTCTGGCGACTCCAGCTCTGGCGGTACCACCTCTGGCGGCGCCTTCTGCAGCCGCTCCTGCTCGATCAGTGCTCCCTGCGGCAGCGGCTTCGCCTGCGCCGAGGGTCTCTGCCAGCTCAGCGCAGAGCTCGCGACCTACGGCGAGGCCTGCGACGCCGCCCAGCACTGCGCCGGCAACGGGCTCTGCGCCGAGGATGACATCACCGGCGAGCGATTCTGCACCCAGAGCTGCACGCTCGACGCAGCCGGCTGCCCCACGGGATCGAGCTGCCTCGCGGCAGGCAACGCCAACCTCGCGGTCTGCGTCCCCGACGCAGCCGCCGACGGCGAGCAGCTCGCCGACCAAGCACAGGGCTGCTCCCTTGGGGCAGACGCTCCCGCGGGCTCTGCGACCGTCGGCCTGCTGATCGGCCTGCTCGCGCTGGTCCGCCGACGCCGACGACGACGCTGACCTCTCGGCCGGGTCCTGGCCTCCAGTCAGACCTCAGGTCTCCACACCCTCGGGACGTGGCGAGATCCGCGCGCTGTGCTACTTTAGCTGTCCAGTTTCCCGCTGGTTGGAGGTGCAGATGGCACCGGAACGTTTCTTCGAGGATAGCTTCGGGCTCGACGAGTCAACCTACCGTGCGGTGATCGGCACGGCCCTCGGCAGCGGCGGCGACTACTGCGACCTCTACTTCCAGCAGCGAACGCAGAACGTCATCGGGCTGGAGGATGACGAGGTCAACCGCGCCTATCGCTCGGCGGACCTCGGCGTCGGGATCCGAGTGATCAAGGACGAGGCGGTGGGCTACGCCTTCTGCGAAAACCTCGAGCCCAGCAGCATGCACGAGGCGGCGAAGGTCGCCGCGGCCATCGCCAGCTCCGGCGACCGGGTCGATCCACAGCAGGTGACGACCAAGCCGATGCCGGATCTCTACCCGATCCAGACGCCCTGGAGCGAGGTGACGACCGACCGCAAGATGCCGCTGCTCAAGCGGCTCAACGCCCGCGCCTTCGGCGCCGACCGTCGGATCAGCAAGGTCCGCGTCCGCTTCGCCGACAGCGAGTCCCACATTCTGGTGATCAGCTCCGACGGACGTCGGGCCTCCGACTACCAGCCGATGACGGTGACCTACGTCTTCTGCGTCGCCGAGGATGGCGACCGGCGCGAGGAGAACTACTACACCATCGGCGGACGCCACGGCTTCGACTACTACACCGACGAGATGCTCGACCACGCCGCGGACCAGGCAGCCCAGCGCACCCTGCTGCTGTTCGAGGCGCTCCGCCCCAAGCCGGGCGAGATGCCGGTGGTGCTCGCCGCCGGCGGCTCGGGGATCCTGCTCCACGAGGCGATCGGGCACGGCATGGAGGCCGACTTCAACCGCAAGGGGATCTCGATCTTCAGCGATCAGATCGGCAAGCCGATCGCCGACCCGATCGTCTCGATCATCGATGACGGGACGATCCCCAGCGCCCGTGGGTCGATCAACGTCGACGACGAGGGAAACGAGACCCAGCGCACGGTGCTGGTCGACAAGGGAGTGCTGCGGACCTACCTCCACGACGGGATCAGCGCGCGACACTACGGCCTCGAGCCCACCGGCAGCGGGCGGCGGCAGTCGTTCCGCTACGCCCCCCTGCCGCGGATGCGCACGACCTACATGCTCGCCGGCCCTCACTCGAAGGATGAGATCATCCGCTCGGTCAAGCGCGGGATCTACGCCGAGACCTTCACCAATGGTCAGGTGCAGATCGGCGCCGGCGACTTCACCTTCTATATCAAGACCGGCTACCTGATCGAGGACGGCAAGACCACCGCCCCGATCAAGGACGTCAACCTGATCGGCAACGGGCCGAAGATCCTGCGCGACGTGGTGATGGTCGGCGACGACCTCAAGCTCGATCACGGCGGGTGGACCTGCGGCAAGGACGGCCAGAGCGTGCCGGTGTCCCTCGGCATGCCGACGGTCAAGGTGTCGGCGATCACCGTCGGCGGCGTGGCCTGAGCCGTATCCGCGGAGCGAGCAAGACGATGAGCCAGCCATCACTCGATCAGATCGCTGAACAGACGCTGAAGGACGCCCTCGAGGCTGGCGCCGACGACGCGGTGGTTCGCCTCTCCCACGCCCGGTTTGTCGACCTCAAGCGACGCGAGCGCAAGATCGAGACCCTCGAGGCCTCGGAGAGCCGCGGGCTGACCCTCTCGCTCTACGTCGACGGGCGCTACTCGAGCAACGCGACCAGCTACCTCTCCCCCGACGCCCTGCGCGACTTCACCCGCGAGACGCTGGCGATGACCCGCGTGCTGGCCCGGGACCCTCACCGCGCCCTGCCCGACCCTGAGCTCTATGGCCCGGCCGACGCCGAGCTCGACATCCACGACGACGACTACGCGGGCGTGGAGATGGATCAGCGAACGCACCAGGTGACCGAGGCCGAGGAGGCCGGGCTTGCGGCGGGCGACCGGATCATCTCGGTCACGACCGAGATCACCACCCAGCAGAGCGAGCTGATCCAGCTCCACTCGAACGGGTTTCGGGGGACCCACCGCTCCACCGGCTTCTTCCTCACCGCAGCGGTCACCGCCCGGGACGACGACGGCCGCCGACCGGAGGACTCGGCCTTCGCGGGGGCGCGCTACTTCTCCGACCTGCCGCCAGCGGCCGAGATCGGCCAACTCGCCGCCCGACGCGCCATCGATCGGCTCGGCGCGACGAAGGTCCCGAGCGCCAAGACGACGCTAGTGGTGCAGAACCGCGCCGCCGGGCGGCTGATCGGATCTCTGCTCGGGCCGCTGCACGGCGCCGCGCCGCAGCAGCGCCGCTCCTGCTTCGAGGGGTACCTCGAGCAGGCCATCGGCAGCGCGCGCTTGACCCTCGCCGATGACCCGCTGCTCCCCCGGGGCTTGGCCTCGCGGACCTTCGACGGTGACGGACTCGCCGCGCGCCCGCGCCAGATCTTCGACCGCGGCGTGCTCAAGACCTACTTCATCGACGTCTACTACGGCCGCAAGCTGGCGGTGCCGCCGACCACCGGCTCGGGCAGCAACCTGCTGCTGGAGCTCGGCGACAAGGACCGGGACGAGCTCCTGCAAGACGTCGGCGAGGGGATCCTCGTCACCAGCTTCCTCGGCGGCAACGCCAACCCGGCCACCGGCGACTTCTCCTTCGGCGTCGCCGGCTTCCTCGTCCGCGACGGCAAGCTCGACCGACCGATCAACGAGATGAACATCGCCGACAACCACACCGAGCTCTGGCAGCGACTGGCCGCGGTCGGCAACGACCCCCATCCCTACAGCTCCTGGCGGAACCCGACCCTCGTCTTCGAGGACGTCCAGTTCAGCGGCAGCTGATCGGTTCGGCTTCCTTGCCCTGCACTAAATAGCAGGATGGAAGTGTCTCACTCGATACTGGCACGCCGGGTGGTGAGAGTTGACAACCAACGAGGGCTCCGACGAAACCGGGGTGGTTCAGTTGACCTGCTCCCTTTGTCGGCCCGGTTCCATCTCTGCTTGGCATGACAGCCACCGCTCCTTGTCCGATGGTCTCGTGGCGAATCACTGCGAGTCAGCCCGCGCGGGTGAAGTTCAGACTTCCGCACTCCCAGCAGCTTCGCTGAGGAAGATCGTCCCCTGGCTCGACATCTGAGTCGCACAGCCAGCGCTTGCCGTTGCCGTCGGTCACGACGTGCATTGGACGCGCCGCGCGGTACTCACCGTCGCAGCCATTGCAGGGGATCTCTACGTAAGAGCAGGGATCGCGATAGCT
>JAUVBO010000326.1 GCA_030591195.1 Pseudomonadota bacterium | reverse complement strand
TCAACCGCGCCGCCGACTACGACCGCGCCGGGATCAAGGCGCTGCCCCTGCGCCGCGAGGGACGGGCGCACCTGCACTCGGTCGGCGGAGCGGCGCTCCTGGTGCCAACCTCGTTGCTGCTGACGCCGATCGGCGCGACTGGCTGGGTCTACTACGCGGTGGCCCTCGCGGCCGGCCTCGGGTTGCTCTACGTGGCCGTCCACACCGCCCGGCGCACGGCGCGGGTCTCCGCACGGCAAGCGCGGCGGCACGCCCGGCAGCTGTTCATCGCGACGCTGATCTACCTCCCGCTGCTCTACGCCGGGCTCTTCCTCGACACGATCTTCCGATGGCCGACGAGCTAGGGCAGCCCCCCCCGCCGGTGACGCGGCTCCACCGCCTGGTGCGCAACCCGTTCATCTGGGCGGCGCTCGCCGGCATCGTCGCGATCCCGCTGATCCGCCCGCTGCTCCGGCGGATCCCCGAGCCGCCGCCGGTGCTGGCCCGGATCCCCGCCTACCGCTTCACCAATCAGTTCGGCAAGCCGTTCGGCAGCGCCGAGCTGCGCGGCAAGGTCTACGTGGCCAACTTCTTCTTCACCAGTTGCCCCTCGATCTGCCCCAAGCTAACCAAGGCGGTGCGCAAGCTGCAGGACCGGCTAGACCGGCTGAAGGTCGACATCAAGCTGGTCAGCATCAGCATCGATCCCCAGACCGACACGCCGAAGAAGCTGCTCTACTACGGCCGCGAATATGGCGCCAACTTCGATCGCTGGACCTTCCTCACCGACAAGGACGACAGCCGGATCCGCCAGCTGATCACCGAGGGCTTCAAGTCCCACCTCGGCCAGCAAGAGCGCGACGAGAAGAACCAAATGGACATCGTCCACTCGGGCAGCGTCGCGATCGTCGATCAGCTCGGTCGGCTGCGCGGCTTCTACCCCACCGACGACTATGGCCTGTCCCAGGTCGAGCACCGCGCCGTGAGCGTGATGCTCGAGAACCCCTCCAAGTAGCCTGCGCTCGGCAGCTCTCAGAAAGCGTGATCGAAGACGACGTAGATGCCCCACGACAGCGCGTCGTCGATGGTGCCGTCGGGCTCGCGGACCGGGTCGATTCCGAGACCCGTGTCGATCCGCCCGACGAAGGCCTGCTGGAAGATCGCCCGCACCCCGACGCCGCCCGCCGGATGGATCGGAAAGAGCTTCGCCCGCGGTTCCGTGTCGTCGTCGCCCGCCCCCCACACCGTGCCCGCATCGAAGAACAGCGCCAGCTGCCAGACCATCGGCTTGCCGAAGATCGTGTGGCGCAGGAAGTGGATCCGCGCCTCGGTGTTGAGGATCGCCTTGCCCGGAGCGCGCCAGCGACCAAACGAGATCCCGCGCAGGGTCTCGAAGCCGCCGAAGCCCGCCACCGGCACCGACCCGCCCCAGTGGACCATTTCGTAGAACGGAACCTCGCCCAGGAGCCACTCGCCCATCAGCCGGCCAGCGAGCACCAGCCACGACGTGGGCGAGAGGTAGCCGCGCACCGACGCGAACGGTCCGCCGAAGGTCCCTGCCCCCTCGGGCATCGGCAGCGCGATCCGTCCGCTGAGCTCGGCGAAGACGCCCTCGCGGGGGTTCACCTCGGGGCGACGGGAGTCGTAGATCGCCCCGCCCGAGACGAGGATCCCCAGCCCCCCGCCGACGCCATACGGACGGTGAGCCGCGAGCAGTGATCCCTGGTAGGTCTCGACGATGCTCCACTTGGCATTGAGCGCCGAAAACAGCGACCAGCGGTCGGCGAGCCGCGCCCGCAGCGTCGCGTGGCCAAACGGCTGCAAGAGCGTATAGCGATAGCGCTTGCGCCGCGGATCATCGTCGCCGTCGAAGCCCCCGACGTAGTCGCGCTCGCGCACCGTCCGGTTGCCGATGCCCCAGTAGCCATCGTTGAGCCACTGGCGCCAGGCGAGGTGCACGGTGATCCGGAAGCGGCGGCCGGGGCCGATGCCCACCCGGTCGAACCGGAATCGATGGTGGTGAAAGCCTCGCAGGGTGGCGAAGGCGTGGACCATGTACGCCGTGCGGTACGGCCGGTGCTTCGGTGCGTCGAAGGCCAGCTCGCCACGCACCCCGAAACCGAGCCCGTCGTCGGTGTCGAAGGCGACGTTCGGCACCAGGTACCAGCGCTTGCCGTGGGGGTCCTGCCGCTGCGGCTTCGGCGGCTTGGCCTCGGCGTGAGCAGCGCCCGGCGCGAGGGCCACCAGCAGCCCCACCGCCACCAGGGACGCCCGGGGTCTCCGTCGGCGACCCACCGGGGCTCAGGCCGCCGCCTCGCCCAGGTGCAGGTCGAGGAAGTCGAAGATGTCACGCCAGCACCGCTTGGCCGCGTCGCGCCAGATCAAGGCGTGGAATGCGTGATGCTCGCCGGAGTAGTAGCGCGCGTCGCACGCGACGCCGAGCGCGTCGAGGGCCGCCGCGAGCCGCCGGGTGTCGTCGAGCACTGGATCGGCGGTGCCCACGGGGACACAGAACGGCGGCAAGGGGCGCCCCGGAGCGGCGCCGCGCTCGAGGACCAGTAACGGATCGGACAGCTCGCGCCGCTCGACGGGAACCGCGGTGCCGCCAATGTATGCCTCGGTCGACGACTTCAACCGGTCACGGACGAACAGGGGCAGCGAAGCGGCGCCCTGCAGCCGCGCGATGTCGCTCACCTGCAACAGGCCGCAGGCGGGGACCACGGCGCTGGGCACCACGCCTAGCTGCCAGATCGGCTCGGCCCACGGCTCGTCCCGCTGGTAACAGCAGGCGACCGTGAGCGCCGTGACCAGGTTGGCGCCCGCCGACTCGCCGGCGAGCACCAGGCGGCCGAGGTCGCCGCCATATTCGGCGGCGTGCTCGACGACCCAGGTCAGGGCGCAGCCGGTGTCCACCAGCGCCGCGGGGAACGGGGCGCGCGGGGCCAGGCGGTAGTTGATGTTGAAGGTCAGGTAACCCCCACGGGCGAGCTGCAGCCCCATCACCCAGTGGGTGTCCTTGGAGAGGATGTTGAACCCCCCGCCGTGGACATAGAGCGCCACCGGCCAAGGGGGGCGCGTCGCCGGCCGGTAGATGTCGAGGCTGTTTTCCGGTCCGCCGCCGCTGAGGTAGGGCACGTCGCGCAGCACCTCGACGCCGTGGCGCCCCGGCCGCGAGTCGGGCAGCAGCCGGCCGGCGGCCGAGAGGCTGCGCACCAGCGTCTCGATCGCGCGGACACCGGCCGCGCGCCGGTATGCCACGCCAAGGTCGCGGAGCTGGCTCAGCGTCGGCGTCACTTCTTCTTCAACGCCGCACGGATGTTGCGGATCATCTGGGGCAGGATGCGTTTCTGCCCGAGGTTGCGGATCCAACCGGGCACCCAGACCTTCGGCTCGACGCAGGCCTGATAGACCATGTAGGTGCGCCCGGGCATCCCCTTGTAGCGCCGCAGCGACCAGCTGCCACGGTTGACCTTGTAGTCGCCCGACCGGAGCTTCCAGCGCCGCGACCAACGGCCCCGGCCCGTGCGGTGCTCGGCGGCCGTGACCGAGGTCAGGTCCGAGTAGGGAAACGGCATGTCGATGGTCAGCAGGCAGGCCACCCTGTCGCCATCGCGGGAGACCTCCTTGGAACGTCGCACCCGGGGCATCACCCGCTGGTAGCCGCCGCAATGATCGACGAGCTTCCAGACCCGCTCGGGAGACGCCTCGATGATCGCCTTGGCGACGAGCTCGTTGGCGCAGCGCTTCGATTTGTGGGTGTAGGCGAGGATCTCGCCCCGCTCGAGCGCCTGAGTCCAGTTGCCCGCGACGGCCGGTCGGACAGTGACGATCAGGATCGTGAGGCAGCACGCAAGACGAGCAAATAACCAGAATTGCAGCATATTATGACACAGGGTCGCTCCCGTGTCCGAGTATAGCATCGCCCTCGCTGGGGCCCAACGGGCTGGGTCGCCACGCCCACACCATCGGGGGGTGAATCGCCTCAGCCGCTGTGCTATGCGATCGCCGGCGACGGTAGGAGCCAGCGGCCCGATGTGCGAGAACAAGATCGATCCGGCGACGGCGGCGAAGCTCACTCGCGGCGAGCTGATCATCGAGACCAAGGACGTGGCCGGCTCGGCGGTGCCGGCGATCCACGTCAAGGCGATCCTCGACGCCCCCCCCGAGCGCGTCTGGGAGCTGATCGATCGCGTCGGCGACTTCCAGCACAACATGGCCGGCGTGAAGCGCTCCGCAGAGCTCTCCCGCGAGGGGGATCGGGTACGCGCCCGACTGACCGTGGGCATGCCCTTTCCGCTTCGTGACCTGACCTCGGTCACCGATGCGATCCACACCGTGATCCCCGGTGAGAGGTATCAACGGGAGTGGCACCTGGTGGAGGGCGACTACCGCGTCAACGGTGGGCGGTGGACGCTCTACCCTCATGTACAGGATCGAACCCGCACCTTGGCGATATACATCCTCCATGCCGAGCCCCTGATCCCGGTGCCACTCGCGATCCAAAGACTCGTTGCCGCGAAGGCGGTACCCCGCCTCTTCGCTCACCTCCGTCGGCGGGTCCGTTGAGCTTCAACTTCAGCGCCGGTGCCGGGCCCGGCGCCGGACATTCATGCAGCGCAGTGCCGAAATTCGCCCTTGGCGTAGCCCCAAAACCTGACGATACTGCCCGCGTGGAATCTGACATCGGTACCTCCCCCTAGGCAGGAGAGCCAGCGTGCCAGTGATCTTCCCTCCCTGGGCCAATCGAACGCCCAAGTACGTGGTCGGGGGCTTGAGCCTCGGTCTCGTCGGGGTGGTGTTCGCCGTCTGGTACTGGGTCTCGCCCAAGTACACCAATGCCGGCTACATGCCGGCTCAGCCCTTGCCTTACAGCCACAAGCTCCACGCCGGCGACCTCGGCATGGACTGCCGCTACTGCCACAACACGGTCGAGCGCGCGGCCCACGCCGCGATCCCGCCGACGTCGTCGTGCATGGGATGCCACGAGAAGCTGTCGCTGCCGAAGAGCTTGAAGCTGACGCTGGTCCGCCGATCGTTTGGGACCGGAGAACCGATCCCCTGGGTCCGGATCCACATGCTCGCCGACTACGCCTACTTCGACCACAGCGCCCACCTGGCGGCCGGCGTTGGCTGCGCCAACTGCCACGGCCGGGTGGATCGGATGAAGGTCGTCTACCAGCACGCACCGCTGAGCATGAGCTGGTGCTTGACCTGCCACCGCAACCCCGATCCCGAGCTG
>JAUVBO010000144.1 GCA_030591195.1 Pseudomonadota bacterium | reverse complement strand
GGCCGGGTCGGCTGCCGCTGCAGCCCGCCGGCCGCAGCGGTAATGGCTGGCCCTGGGGGACCCTGACCACGAGGGTCTGCACCAGGATCACCGTGTCGTCCCGGGATGAGACCGCCTTCGATCCAACGATCCTCCCGCCGGGCATGCCGCCAGTGGGGCGCTGATCTGCGCAGTTCTGCGCGGCCATATCCGAGAGAAATCCGCGCAACTGCAGACAACTGACCCTACCACCGGGGGACCGGTCCCCCCTGGCGACGACCGCACACGAGAAGAAATCAAAACAATATTCAGTGGGGCTGATCACAGAATAGGCCGCAAGAGGGATGGCCCAAGCCCTGCAAAGACTGCAGGCATGCTGACACCTGCCACAGGCCTCGTACCCCTAGCGATCGTCAGCCTCGTCGCGTGCGCCGGCGACGTCACCCACCTGCCGAGCTCCCTTGGCGCCCCGCCGCTCCAGTCCGGGGATGCGGGCACCATCGGTGCAGACGCCGAGCCGCCCCAGCCCACGCCCGCTGAGCCGGAGGCAGACCTCGGAACCTCCCAGCCCCAGCCCGACACGCTCGCCCCGCTCCCTGGCCCGGGCGAGGTTTGCCCCGCCGCCGAGTGCACCGCGGATGCGATCTGCCTCGGTGGGGTCTGTCACCGCAAGTGCACCACCCAGGCTCAATGCAATGAGAAACAGCAACCGGGCTGCGCGGCCGACGAGATCTGTCTCCCCGCCTCCTCGTTCACCGACGCCTGCATCCCAGCCATCGCCAAGCTCGGCGAGCTCTGCGGGCCGGACGCCGACGGCGCCCTGTGCCAGGCCGGCATGCTCTGCATCAACGTCAACGAGGCCAAGGCCCGCTGCATGAAGCTCTGCGAGTACGGCTGCGCCCCCGGACAGCAGTGCGCCGGAGCCTCCAACGGCTGCGACGTCTGCGTAATCCAGTAGCCCCCCGCCGCGCCCTCGCCCGCCGCACGCCAGCTTTCTTTGTTCTTGCGCCTCTGGTTTTGTGCGACAGTAGCTGCTTCCTTGGGCAGAATCGGTGGTGCAGCCAATGGCCTCCCAACGGCGAATCCTCGTCGCCGACCGCAACATCAAGTTCCTCGAGCAGGCCCGCGGCGTGCTGTCGCAGATCGGCGTCGGGATCCAGACCGCAGAGCGGGGCAACCAAGCGCTGGCGAGCTTCGAGTCCCAGCGCCCGGACGGGGCCCTGCTGAACATCGACCTGCCCGAGGTCTCCGGCGCCGACGTCTGCGCCGAGGCAAAGCAGATCGATCCGAGCGTTCCGGTGGTGCTGATGAACGTCGGCGAGCTGCCGCAATTCGCAGTCTTGGCCCAACAGTGCGGGGCGGACAACTACGTCATTCGCCCGATGAAGGTGCCCCAGCTGCATTTCTGCGTCCGCGCGATGCTGCGCCTGCGCCCCCTGCTGCGCAGGACCGCCTCCGCCGACCTGCTCGACCAGCCCGGCCAGCGGCTGAGCATGGTCAGCGCCGAGATGTTCCAGCGCTTCCTCGGCCTCGAGGTCCGCCGCGCCAACCGCTACGGCTTCCCGCTGTCGGTGCTGGCGATCCGGGTCGACCCGCTGCCGAAGAACATCACCCGCGCCTGGGCCCAGGTGCTCGAGGAGCAGCTGCGACCGGCCCTGTCGACAGCGATTCGCTCGTGCGTGCGCGAGATCGACTTGTCGACCACACCGGACCTCGAGAACACCCTGGTGCTGATGCCCCACACCGACATCGAGGGCGCCCGCATCGTCGCCGAGCGGATCCGCAGCCAGGTGGGGAGCCAGCCCTATCACTTCGGGCGGACCCGCATTCAGCCCACGGTCTCCCTCGGCGTGGCGGTGACCCACGGCGACCGCACGGCGCCACATGATCTGCTCGCGCTGTGCGAGGCGCGCCGCGACCAGGCCACGAACGCCGGCTGTAACCAGGTGTGTTTCCGCTAAGATCCACGATTCTTCCGCTGCCGACCAAATTGACAGACACGGGCGTGGCCCCTATTCTCTGTTGATCCTGTTGAACCGCTGAATAGAGGGACGAGATGGCTCCTCGCGCGTTCAGGGCACGGTCCTGCCTGGCCCTGGTGATCTGTACCGTCCTGTCGCTCGCCAACGATCGGGCCGCGGCCGAGACACCGGTGGAGACGATGCCGGTGGATCAGATCCGCCCAGGCCAGACCGGCTATGGGTTGACCGTCTTCAGCGGTTTCAAGATCGAGCGCTTCAAGGTGCGCGTGATCGCGGTGATGAAGAACTTCCTGCCGAAGCAGGACATCATCCTGATGAAGATCGACCACCCACGACTGCGCCAGACCAACGTCGTCGGCGGCATGAGCGGCAGCCCGATCTTCATCGACGGCAAGCTCGTCGGCGCGCTGGCCTACGGCTGGCGCTTCGCCAAGGAGCCGATCGCCGGCATCACGCCGATCGGCAACATGCTCGGGATGCTCAAGCGCCGGCTGCGAGGCCCGGAGAAGCTCGCCAGCGCCGCCTGGCGTCGCCGTCCCCTCGACCGGCTGGCGCTGAGGAGCCTCTCGCGCCGCGACCGGTTCTGGAAGGTGGGTCTGCCGCGCCGCCCCCGGGCCGACGCCTCGCGGCGCGGTGGCGCTGCCCGCGCCGCGCTGACTCGGGTCAGCGTGCCGCTCAACGTCGCCGGCCTCGCCCCCGAGACCTTCGTCGACGTACGCCAGGCCTTCGGCCGCTACGGCTTCGAGCCAGTCCAGGGCGGCGGTACCGGTCGCGCCGAGGGCCCGACGAGCTTCAAGCCGGGCGGGGCGATCGGCATGCAGCTGGTGAGCGGCGACGTGTCGATGGCCGGCACCGGCACGGTGACCTGGGTCCGCGGCAAGGACGTGCTCGCCTTCGGTCACAGCGCCTTCAATGCCGGCGAGATCTACCTGCCAGCGGTCAGCGCCCGGATCAACCACACGCTGGCCAACGTCGCCCGCTCGTTCAAGCTCAGCACCCCGGCACGGGTCCTCGGCGCGCTGGTCCAGGACCGCCAGCCGGCGATCCAGGTCGACACCTCTCGCCGGCTGTCGACGGTGCCGATGACCGTCGTCGCCCGGGGCCAGGGACAGACCCACACCTACAAGGTCCAGCTCGCCCGCCACCGGCTGCTCACCAGCTCGCTGGCGAGCATGGTCCTGTCCAGCGCTCTGTCCGAGGCCCTCTCCGACGTCGATCACGCGACCTGGAACATGGAGACCCGGATCACTTCCAAGGGTCTGCCCCAGCTGAAGATTCGCGACACCGGCTACAGCCCCGCTGGCGTCCGCCGAGCGGCCGTCTTCTCCTCGCGGGGCCTGTCGGCGCTCGGGGTGCTGCTCCGCAACAACTACGAGCGGGTGGAGATCGAGCGCGTCGACGTCAAGCTCGACGAGGCCTTCGGCGGCCACGCGGTGCAGATCGTCGGGCTGAGGGTCGGCTCCAACTTCGTCGCCGCGGGCGCGCGGGTCAACCTGAGGGTCGTCTTCCGCCCCTATGCCGGCCCCGAGTTCGAGAAGACCTACCCGATCGAGATCCCGAGCTCGCTCGCCGGCTCGGTGCTGACGCTCGAAGCCGCCAGCGGACGGGCGGTCCGGCCGGTGGTCGCCCCGCCGCGCAACGTCAGACAGCTGGTTCGCAATCTCAAGGCCTCCTACCCCGGCCGCTCGGTGGTGATCAGCCTCTACAAGCCGAGCAAGGGCGTGAAGATCGGCGGGCGGGTGATCCGTGACCTACCCCCATCGGTGCTCGACTCGCTCAACACCGCCTCCAGGGTCCACCAGATGTCGGCCTTCAAGGCATTCACCCGGCGCGTGCACGGCACCCGGCGCGTCGTCACCGGCAAGCGCCAGCTCCGCATCCGCGTCAAGGCCAGCGACAACGACTGATCCGAGGTTGAATCGTGAGCACCCTCCCCCGCACCCTGCGTACCCTGATCGCTGCCGCGCTGCTGCTCGCCATGCCGGCTGCTGCGGTATCGACCGACACCTTCAAGGCCTCGACCTTCGCCGACTTCGACAAGGGCAAGCCGGCCGGCACGCTCGTCTCGTCGGAGGGCGAGGTCCAGGTCGGCTACAGCGCCACCGCCCTCACCGGCGTCGACTGGCCGATGCTCTGGTCCTTCGCCCGCGACCGCGCCGGCACGGTGTACTTCGGCACCGGCGATCCGGGCCAGCTGATCGCGGTCGAGGGCGACAAGGTCCGAGTGGTGGCCGACCTGAAGACGACGCTGGTCACCACGCTCGCCGTCGGGCCTGGCGGCAAGCTGATCGCCGGGACGATGCCCGACGCCAGGGTGCTGTCGGTCGACCCGAAGAGCGGCAAGTGGACCCAGCTGGCCAAGCTCCCCACCGAGCACATCTGGGCCCTGCACTACGACGCCGCGGCGAAGCGGATCTACGCCGCGAGCGGCTCGCCGGGCAAGCTGTTCGCCATCCCGGCTGCCGGCGGCAAGCCGAAGGTGATCTTCGATCCGGGCGAGGCACACCTGCTCTGCCTGGTTCCCGATCGGCGCGGGCGCTTGCTCGTCGGCGGGAGCGACAAGGCGATCCTCTACCGCGTCTCGCCCGACGGACGGGCCGAGGCAGTGCACGACTTCAACGCCAACGAGCTGCGGGACGTGGTGGTGACCCGCGGCGGTACGATCTACGCCGTGGTCAACAAGTTCCCGCTCAAGACCTCGGGTCTGCCGCGCTACGACCGCCCGAAGAAAGGCGAGGGCGGCACGGCGATGACCAAGACCAAGACAGCCAAGAAGCCGTTCCGCCAGACCGAGCTGCGGCCCGGCGCCAAGGTCGGCAAGGGCGCGCTCTACCGGATCGACCGTCAGGGGCGGGTGGAGGAGCTGCTGTCACTGCCCAAGGGCTACTTCACCGACCTGGCCCTCGACGACAACGGGCAGGTCTGGGCCGCCGACGGCACCGGGGGCAAGGTCTACCTGGTCCGACGCGACCGGCGGGTGCTGACCGCCTTCGACCTGCGCGAGCGTCAGGTGCTGGCGCTGGCGGTCAGCGGCAAGACACGGTACCTCGCCACCGGTGACGCCGGCGCGATCTACCGCCTGGACGAGCACGCCAAGACCCCGGCCTACCTGAGCCAGGTCTTCGACGCCAAGTTCCCAGCTCGCTTCGGCGCCCTCAGCTACCACGCCACCGGCGGCCGCCTGCGGCTGCTGTCGCGCAGCGGCAACACCGCGAAGCCGGACAAGACCTGGAGTGACTGGCGGCCGACCCAACCCCAGGGCCGGCGACGGGTCCGACTTCGCAGCTCCCCGGCGCGCTACCTGCAGATCAAGGCCGAGTGGATCGACGCGAAGGCGGTGCTGCGGAGCTTCACCGCCTTCTACCGGCCGCTCAACCAGCGCGCGCGAGTCACGGAGGTGACCTTCAAGCGCAAGGTGAACAAGAAGACCAAGGCGCGGACGGTCCTGATCGAGATCAAGTGGAAGGTCAAGAACCCGGACAAGGACGAGCTGCGCTACAGGCTGTTCTACCGCGAGGAGACGGGGGTCTCGTGGCATGCGATCAAGACCCCCAAGCCGATCACCAAGCCCAAGTTCGAGTGGGACACCGAGCAGGTTCCCGATGGCCGCTACCGGATCAAGGTCGTGGCCTCGGACGAGGCGGCCAACGGCCAGACCTCGACTCTGCAGGGCCGCCGCATCTCGGCGCCCCTGCTGGTCGACAACCGCCGGCCGGTGCTGATCGGCCTCACCGCCCGCTACCCGTGGGCCAGCGGCACGGCCCGTGACTCGTACAGCGAGATCAAGCAGATCGCCTTCGCCATCGACGGCGACCCATGGCGCTCGGTGGACGCCGGCGACGGGATCTACGACAGCCCGGCCGAGCGGTTCCGCATCCGCCTGCCACGGGATCTGGCGCCGGGACGCCACGTGCTGACCGTGCGGGCGCGCGACAGTGCCAACAACGTCGGTGTCTCCCGAGTGCGCTTCAGCCGCTAGACCCGCGAGACGGAAGCGATGACGGGTATTCGGGCCGCTTGACCGGGCCTCGCGGATGCACTACGAACAGGCTGATGAATTCGTCGTCCCCCGAGAGCTACACGGCGTTCCTCGAGCAGACGGAGGTGACGCTCAGGCAAGCGATCGGCCGGCTCGATCAACCGCTGCTCGCGGCGGCCGCTGGCCACCTCTGCCTTGGCGGCGGCAAGCGCGTCCGGCCGCGCCTGGTCTGGGCCTTCGCCCGATGCCTGGAGCAGCGGATCTCCGAGGCCGCCCTCCTCGACGTCGGCGTCAGCTGTGAGATGATCCACGCGGGCAGCTTGCTCCACGACGACGTGATCGATCAGGGCACCACCCGCCGGGCCAAGCCGACGGTCAACGTCGCCTGGGGCAACACGGTGGCGGTCCTCGCCGGCGACCTGCTGCTAACGCAGGCCCTGGCCCAGATGAACCGGCACCCGGCGCGGCTGACCACCGAGGCGGTGGAGACGATCGCGGCGATGACCCGGGCGGCGATCGCCGAGGTCGAGGCGCGCAACCAGATCGATCTGACAGAGGCGCAGTGGCGCGCCATCGCCGAGGGCAAGACCGGGCGGCTGTTCGCCTGGGCCGGCCGGTCGGTCGGCAACCTCGCCGATGACTCCCGGGCGGTCGAGTGCTTCGACGGCTGCGGTCTGCGGCTCGGCGTCGCCTTCCAGCTCGCCGATGATCTGCTCGATCTGATCGGCGAGCAGATGGGCAAGGATCGCTACTCGGACCTGATGAACCGCGAGGCGAGCCTGCCGATCGTCCTCGCCATGGCGGACGATCCCTCGCTGAAGGCCGACGTCGAGCACCTCTGGGCCGAG
>JAUVBO010000990.1 GCA_030591195.1 Pseudomonadota bacterium | reverse complement strand
GAGGCCGAGCGCCTGCTGACCCAGCGCGACCGGGGCAACCGCGAGCTCGGCGTCGATCCCGAGACGGGCAAGACGGTGGCGGTCAAGACCGGCTCCTATGGCCCGTACGTCCAGCTCGGTGAGCCCGCGCTGACGCCGAAGGGCAAGCTGAAGAAGGGCGGCAAGCCGAAGATGGCCAGCCTCTGGCCCGACATGTCCCCGGAGACGGTCGCCCTCGAGCAGGCGCTGATGCTGCTGTCCTACCCGAAGGTGCTGGGCCAGGACCCCGAGAGCGGCGCCGACATCACCGTCCAGGACGGCAAGTACGGGCCCTACCTGCTGCTGGTCACGCCCTCCAAGCGCGAGACGCGGAGTATCGACTACCCGCGGCTCGCCAGCCTCGACATCGACGGGGCGCTCGAGCTGCTGGCCCAGCCGCGGGCGCCGCGGCGCTCGCGGGCGGTGATCGCTGCTCTCGGCAAGAGCGAGGTCACCGGTTCAGAGATCGATGTCCGCACCGGTCGGTACGTTCCCTACGTCACCGATGGCCAGGTCAACGCGAAGATCCCCCGGGGACGCGAGCCGGCCACCGTGACGCTGGAGCAGGCCCTCGAGCTGATCGCCGAGCGTGAGTCCCAGATGCGCGCGGCAGGCAAGGACCCCCGCGCGCCCAAGAAGCCCAAGGCCAAGGCCAAGGGCGGCGCGAGGACCAAGAAGGCGACCCGGAAGAAGACTTCGGCGAAGAAGGCCGCGGGCTGAGCCCGAGCACGCGGACCGCTCGAGGTGTACCCGTCGTGGGGCTGAAGCGGAGGGTGCGCGCGCATGAGCGCCGGGGCATCGAGCGAGGGCGGTAGCGAAGCCGGGGCGGGACGGCGGATCGGGTTTTTCCTCGGCCCGGCGGTCTTCGCCGCGCTGTTGCTGCTGCCGGCGCCCGAGGGGATGAAGCCCGAGGCCTGGCGGGTCGCGGCGGTGACGGCGCTGATGGCGATCTGGTGGATCACCGAGGCGATCCCGATCCCGGCCACCTCCCTGCTACCGATCGCGCTCTTTCCGCTGCTCGGGGTGATGCCGTCGAAGGCCGCCTCGACGCCCTACGCCAACCACCTGATCTACCTCTTCATGGGCGGCTTCTTCCTCGCGGTGACGATGGAGCGCTGGAACCTCCACCGGCGCATCGCCCTGCACACGATCAAGCTCGTCGGCGTCAGCCCGGCCCGGATGGTGCTCGGCTTCATGGTCGCCACCGGGTTGCTGTCGATGTGGGTCTCGAACACGGCGACGACGATGATGATGGTGCCGATCGGCCTGGCGGTGATCCAGCAGGCCACCGGCCGGCGACCCGACCCCGCCGACGAGTCTCCCCTCGGCCACTTCGGCCGCTGCCTGATGCTCGGCATCGCCTACTCGGCCTCGATGGGCGGCGTGGGCACGATCATCGGCACCCCGCCGAACACCGTGATGGCCGGGATGGTCGAGAAGATCTACGGCGTCGAGATCGGCTTCGCCCAGTGGATGAAGGTCGGCGTGCCGCTGGCGGTGATCATGATCGCCGCCACCTGGCTGCTGCTGACCCGGGTGCTCTTCCCGATGCAGGGCCTGACCCTCGCCGGCGGGCGTCAGATCATTGTCGACGAGATCGCTGCCCTCGGCCGGATGTCCCGCCAGGAGAAGCTGGTGCTGGCGGTGGGTTGCTGCGCCGGGCTGCTGTGGATCTCTCGCGGGCTGCTGAAGAAGACCAGCTGGATGCAGGAGGCCTGGCCCCGGTTCGGCGACGTGCACGACGCGACGATCGGCGTCGCCTGCGCCCTGCTGCTGTTCGCGATCCCGGTCAACTTCCGCAAGGGCGAGTTCCTGCTCGACTGGAAGACCGCGGTCAAGATCCCCTGGGACGTGATCGTGCTCTTCGGCGGCGGCCTGGCGATCGCCAACGGCTTCGCCAAGACCGGCCTCGCCGGCTACATCGCCGGGCAGTTCGACGCCCTGCAGGGCGCGAGCATCCTGGTCTTCGTCACCGCCGTGGTGCTGGTGACGATCTTCCTCACCGAGATCACCTCCAACACCGCCACGGCGACGCTGCTGGTGCCGATCATGGGGAGCGCGGCGATCGCGATGGAGGTCCACCCCTTCGCGACCATCGTCGGCGCCTGCCTCGCCGCCTCGTTCGCCTTCATGCTACCGGTGGCGACGCCGCCCAACGCGGTGGTCTTCGGCAGCGGCTGCGTGACGATCAAGCAGATGGCCAAGACCGGCTTCTGGGTCAACATCATCGGCGCCGGGGTGATCATCATCTTCGTCACCTACCTGATGCCGATGCTCTGGGGGATCGACCTCGGGGCCCTGCCCGACTGGGCGGTCGTCAAGCGCTGAGCGCCGGTCTGGTCGCGCTACACGGGCCCCTGGCGCTCGAGGGCGCGGGCGCCGAGGCGCAGGGGCACGAGCACGCTGACCACCGCGGTGACCAAGGCCACAGCGATCGACAGCGCCAGCAGCTTCGGCCGCAGGGCGAAGCCGCGGTGGAGCCAGTAGGCGGGATAGACGGCGCAGGCGACGTAGACGAAGGCGAGGAGGATCGAGAGGCTCATGCAGACCAGCCCGCCGAAGGACGCG
>JAUVBO010000712.1 GCA_030591195.1 Pseudomonadota bacterium | reverse complement strand
GCCGTTTTGCGGCCTGGTGTTTCAGCCCTACAGCGCCACCGACATGATCAGCGTCTGGCTCGAAAACACCTTCCGCGGCGTTCCCGAGGCGGCCCGCGCGCAGATGATGCTCGCCGTGATCAACGCCGAGGGCTTTGCCGACAACCTCGCCCGTTCCTTCTCACAGCTCGAGTGGGGCGACGCCGACGGCAACAGCGGCAACGGCATGCCCGTGGCCACCGTCGCCAACATCAAGCTCTGGGTCCTCGCCAAGAGCATGGAGCTTAAGGGCCAGACCGATCCCCCGGCGATCGCGCTGCTGCTGCAGCAGCAGGTCGACCGCGCCGACGGCAGCACGGCCCCGCTCTCCGAGGTCGTCGAGGATCGGCTCGGCGTCGCCGCGGCGCAGAGCTACACCAGCCCCACCGCGCTGGTGCGGGCGGTCGAGGCCGTGGCGGTGACCAACCGCTTCGTCCCCCCGCGCATCTGGCTCGACAATGCCGAGTTCGAGCTGCGTGACGGCGTCCGCAAAGACGGGGCGGGCAACATGACCTACGTCGGCACCGTGCTCAACTGCGAGCTGCTCGGCGCCGCCGACGGCTCCGACCTCGACCCCTGCTTCGTCGCCGGCGTCGAGGGCATCGGCGAGGGGGCCAACCAGTACCAGGAGGGCGGGGCCGACACCGCGACCTACCGCCACTACACCGTGATCAACGGCGGCCAGCGGACCCACCGCCGGATCGACAACCTCGGCCCCCTGCGCCTCAGCATGACCAGCCGGGTCAAGGTTCGCGCCACCGGCGGCAAGGCCGGCGACCTGGCCATTTTGCTGCACGTGCCGGCACAGTTCGCGTCCTTCGAGGCGCAAAACGCCGACGGGGTGCACCAGCTGCAGATGTCGCTGTCGCAGTACGACAAGTACTGCAATGGCCTCAACCCGAGCGGCGGCAGCTGCGCGCCGCCCCAGGGGATCCTCTTTGGCATCGACAAGGCCCGCGACAGCAGCGGCCAGCGCGTCGACGCCGACGCGTCGCTGCAGAACACCGAGCTTCACTTCTCGCTGGACGAGGTCTGCACGGTCGTCGACACCGACACGATGCGCTGCCCGGTGGTCACCCAGACGGTGCAAGACGGCAGGACGACCCTGTCGCAGCCCGTGATGACCGAGATCTCGCGCCTGGCCCGCCCCTGCACCGACAACGACTACGGCTGCGTTGACAGCGCGCACAAGGTCAACAACGGCTTCTTCGTCGCCACGATGGTCGACCTGGGCCAGCACACCACGCCCTACGACGACACCTGCCGCCCTACCGCCGAGTCGAACGAGCCCTGCTGCGTGTCGTGTCAGGCGGGCGGCTCGCACTTCAACTACTGGCACGTCGCGCTGTTCGGCGAGGACGCGAATTGGGATTGAGAAGACCCCCAGCTCGCGCTGACCGCCCGCGGACCGTCTCAGTCCCCACCGCCCCCATCTGCCTTGCCAAGATCGCTCGCGTCGCCAGGGCCGCCATCCGACGGCGTCGGTTCCGTCCTGACCGAGCTCGCGCTGGGGCTTGAACGCGAGCAGCGCCCGCTGGATCGCCCGCGCCTCGGACGGTGGCAGGGTGCTCGCGGCGCAGATCAAGCCGGGCGCCGCGGAGGGTGATCGTGCCGGACATCGGCGCTCGCTTCATCTCACCCGGCGAGGGGGGCCCGGGTCCGCTCGAAGAGCGCTTCCAGGGGCTGCTCGCCCGGGCTCAGCTCGCCGCGAGCGATCCGTCGAACCTGCTCGCAGACCGCCTCGTTGACCGGCACGGGCACGCCGAGCGCGGCGGCGCGGGCAACCACTTCGCCGTTGAGGAAGGCGATCGCCGGCTCCCGACCGTGCTCGATGGCGCGCAGCATCGAGGAGCGCAGCCGGCGATAGCGCAAGCCCACCGCGAGCAGCATCGCGTGCTTGCTAGCCAGGGCCAGCGAGCCGAGCTGCAGGCGTTGCTCCGGGGCGGAGAGCGCCATCCAGTCGAGGTCGAGCGTCCCGGCGATCTTCTCCAGCTTGACGTCGAGCTGCCCCGCCACGGCGACGGCCTCGGTGATGAGCTCGAGCGCCAGCCGCCGGATCCAGCGCCGCTGCACCATCCAGCCGAGCCGCTCGCCGCTGATCGCGCCGAGCGGCGTGATCGCGCAGTTGAGCGCCAGCTTGCTCCAGCGCGCTCCTGTCAGGTTGCTCGTGAGTTGCACCGGGCCGATCGACTCGAGCATCAACGCCAGGGGCGCGATCCGCGGGTCGTCGGTGCCGTCGAGTCGCCCGAGGGTGAAGCCGCCAGAGGAGGTCCGGTCGTAGACCCCGGGGGCGCTGGTCGAGGCACCCCAGGCGATGACCGCCCCCAGCACGCGGTCGGGTTGGTCGACGATCGCCGCCACGCGCTCCTCGCAGAGGCCGTTCTGGAAGCAGACCATCCGGCCGTCGGCGGCCAGGTGGGGCCAGGCGGCGCGGGCCGCGTCCTCGACGTCATTGGGCTGGGTGGCGAGCAGCACGTAGTCGAAGCTGCGGCCCGCGGGGATCCGCTCGACCACCTGCCCGGGGACCGTCCGCTGGCCGCCCGCGCCCTCGAGGCGGAAGCCCCGCCGGTTTATCGCCTCGGCGACCGCGGGGGCACGCGAGACGACCACCGCGTCGACGCCGAGCTCGCGCAGATGGGCGGCGACGATCCCGCCGATTCCCCCGCAGCCGATCACCAGCACCTCAGTCCGCGAAAAATCCATCCCCGTGTATTAGCTCAAGGTTGATTTTCGCTGCAAGCGCCGCGGCCACGTTGTAGATCGATCGGATGCGAATCCAGACCTTCTCGATCGTCGCCGGCAGCGAGGCCTGCAACGCGCGCTGTCCCTACTGTGTCTCGCGGATGACGCCCGAGTGCGAGGTTCTCGACTCCCGGGACCCCGGCATCAACTGGCGCAACTTCAAGATCGCCTGCCGGTTCGCCAAGGACAGCGGCGTCTCGACCGTGCTGCTCACCGGCAAGGGCGAGCCGACGCTCTTTCCGCGGCAGCTGTCGCGCTACCTCGATCACCTCGGGCCGCTGCGATTTCCGTTCATCGAGCTGCAGACCAACGGGATCGAGCTCGCCGAGCGGGCTGCGGCTGGCGACTGGCTCCGTGGCTGGTATCGCGGCGGGCTGACCATGGTCGCGGTCTCGATCGTGCACCACGACTCGGCGACGAACGCCCAGATCTTCCGGCCGGGGCGACCGGCGATCGCGCTGCCAAAGCTGATCGATCGGCTTCACGAGGTGGGGCTGGCGGTGCGCCTGTCGTGCACCATGGTCGGGGGGATGATCGATGGGCCCGAGGCGATCGAGGGCCTGGTCGGGTTTGCGCGGACCCACGGCGTCGAGCAGCTCACTCTGCGGCCGGTGGAGCTGCCCGAGCGAAGCCGGGACGCGGAGGTGGCCGCCTGGGTCGAGCAGCATCGGTTGCCCGAGG
>JAUVBO010000233.1 GCA_030591195.1 Pseudomonadota bacterium | reverse complement strand
CAGGGCCAGCCCGCGGCGACCGTCGACAGCGGGCTGGCGCCGGACATGGTGGCCAGAGCGGCGCGGGACGGCCGCCCGAGCAGCGAGCCGGACGGGGCCAACGAAGCCGTAGTCAACGGACAGAGCCAGCCGTCGGCCGTCTGGCTAGTCACCATCCCGGAGGGGGCGAGGGTGGTCGTCGGCGGCAAGGTACTTGGGCGGACACCGTACAAGTTGGTGATTCACCAAGGCCGGCCGACCGTGGTGGAGATCCGTCGGCGGGGCTACCGGACCGTGCGCCGGGCGATCAGCGCCCCGCAGACCGATCGGCCGTTGACCGTCCGGCTGCGACGGCAGAGCGGGTCAAGGGCGCACTGGCCGCGTCTCGAAGACCTCCGCAACCCCTACAATGGAGGCCGCAAGCGGTAGGTAGGGGTGCAGATCGGAGGACGGTCGAGCGTACGAACAACACGGGGAAGCGGGCGGCGCCAGTGGAGGGCAGCCCGCCATCGTGATAGGATCGCTGATGGCGATGTCGCGGGAATCAGAAACGCGTGCGGAGAGACCGCGGTCCTCTCAACGCCACGAAGGAGTCGAGCCGGTGCGCAAGACGATCCAGTCTGGATCGCTCCCTTCACTCGATCCTCCGGCGTCCCAGTCGCCAGCGCCAGAGACGGGTCCGCCCCTGTCTCAGCCCCAACAGGCTGCTCCGCCACAGGCTGCTCCGCCACAGGCCGTACCGCCACAGGCTGTACCGCCACAGGCCGTACCACCACAGGCCGTACCGCCACAGGCTGTACCGCCACAGGCTGTACCGCCACAGGCGGCTCCGCCGGCAACCGTCGAACCATCGTTCGCCGAGCCGGATCCGGCCGACCTCACCGGCCCGGTCCCTGCCGAGGACGCCCTGATCGGTCAGGTAGTGGCCGCCCGCTATCGCGTGCTGCGAAAGATCGGCGAGGGCGGCATGGGGACCGTCTACCTGGCCGAGCACGTCGCGATCGGCAAGAAGATCGCGCTCAAGGTGCTGCTGAGCGAGTACGCCCGCAAGGAGGATCTCAAGGAGCGGTTTCTCCAGGAAGCCAAGGCCGCGGCGATGATCGGCCACGAGAACATCGTCGACATCACGGATTTTGGTCGCACGCCCAACGGCAGCGTGTTCTTCGCGATGGAGTTTCTCGACGGACAAGACATCGCGTGCGCGATCCGCGGCGGCGCGATGGACTGGGGCCGCGCCAAGCCAATCCTGGTGCAGATCTGCCGCGCGATGGGCGCTGCCCACGCCAAGGGGATCATCCACCGCGACATGAAGCCGGAGAACATCTTCCTCATCGAGCGGGAAGGCCGGCCTGACTTCGTCAAGGTCCTCGATTTCGGCATCGCCAAGGTCAGCAACCTCGGCGACGGGGAGCGACGGCTGACCCGCACCGGGATGATCTTCGGCACGCCCGAGTACATGTCTCCCGAACAGGCCCAGGGGCACAGCCCGGACAATCGCGTCGACATCTACGCGCTGGGCGTGATCATGTACGAGATGCTCACGGGGACCGTGCCTTTCAAGGCCGACACCTTCATGGGCATCCTCACCAAGCACATCTTCGAGACGCCCAAGCCGCCACGCGCGCTCAATGAGCAGATCCCGGTCGACGTCGAGGGCATCGTGCTCAAGGCGATGTCCAAGGACCGCGACGAGCGCTACCGATCGATGGCCGAGATGGCAGCGGCCGCGACCCAGGCCTCCGACCGGATCAGCCGACTGACGGACGAGCCACCAGCCGAGATGCGGAAGATGACGCCTGCGCCGGGGTCGCTGACGCTCGGCGGGACCGTGGATGACCCGTCGAACGACCTGTCAGAGATCCGGCAGGGGGCGGGGCGTCTGGTGATCGTCGCGGTGGTGGTCGCCTTGCTGATCGCCGGCGTGCTGGTCTATGCCCTCGTCCTGCGCCAGAAACCTGGCGACCCGGCGGATCCGCCGCGGGGGGTGGCCACGGCCCAGGACGCGGCGCCGGAAAGGACGACCAGGACCGCATTGGACAAGGGTCCGAGCTCCGACTCGACCGTGGCCAAGGCGCCGACCTTGGTGCGGATCAAGGTTTACTCAACGCCGGCGGGCGCGACGATCTTCGCCGGCGACACGGAGCTCGGCCGGACCAACACCACGATCCGCCTCGAGCGCAGCGACCAGAAGACGCTCCTCCGCCTCAAGCGAGCGGGCCACGACGAGTGGACGGTCGAGGTCTTGCCCGACCGGGACGATACGATCCAGGCGACGCTCGTCCGCAGCCGTCGGGGACCGAGGCGCCCTCGACCGAAGGGCAGGCCCCCAGCCAAGGTCACGCCAGAGACGAAGACCAAGCAGCCGACCAAGAACTTCGGCCGGCCGCCCGATCTGCTCAACCCTTTCCGGAACAAATAGCGAGAGCCCTCGTCCGCCGGGGCCTCTGCACGGTCGACTACCGCCTGGGCCTGGCGCGCTCGACGCGGACCGTACGCTCCATCAGCTGCTTGCCGCTCGTCTGCTCGATCAGCTTCTCAGCGATGTCCGAGGGGACGTTGACGTAGGCATGGCGGTCCTTGAGCTCGAGGTCGCGGAGCTGATCGCCGCTGACCCCGGCCTCGGCCTCGAAGAAGCTGACGATGTCGGCGGCGCTGACCTGATGGCGGCTGCCGACGCTGACGTACAGCCTCGCCGTGCCATCCTCGGCGGCCGAGCCCGGGTCGAGCGTCTCGAAGTACTCGACCTCGCCGTTGGCGGTGGTGATCTCCTGCCCCCGGCGGGGTCGCTCGCTCCGGTCGGGGCTGCGGTCCCGGTCCCGATTCGGCCCGCCACGCCGATGCGAATCACGTTCCCTGCGTGGCTCGCGGCGAGTGTCCCGGTCACCACGGTCACGGTCGCGACCGCGCGAGCGACTCCCATCGCGCTCGCGCCGAGGCTCACGCTCAGAGGACGCCCGGGGCCTGCGGGGCTCTCCCTCGGAGGAGCGCTCCCGTCGCGGAGCGGGGGCCGGCGGTGCCGGGCGCTCGAGCAACTCGGCGGCCATCATCCCGAGCAGCGCGTCGCCGGCAGGCATCGCCCAGAGTCGCCGCCCGATCCGCCGCAGCTCGGTACCAGGGTTCTTGCCCTGGTAGCGGCTGGCGAGCCGAGCGCAGAGCTCGGACTCGCGGCGCGCCTCGAGCTCGGCAGGCGTGGGGAGGTGTCGCTCCTCGGGATACACTTTATGGATCAGGCGCAGGTAGTAGAAGCTGCCGATCTCACGCGGTGCCACCAGCGAGACCGCCCGGCCCGACTTGCCGGCCCGGCCGGTGCGGCCGGTGCGGTGGATGTAGACGTCCGCCGACTCGGGGAAGTTGAAGTTGATGACGTGGGTCAGGTCCTCGAGGTCGATACCCCGGGCGGCGATGTCGGTGGCGACGAGGAACCGCAGCTCCTTGGCGCGCATCCGGTCCATCACGCGCTCGCGGTCCCGCTGGTTCAGGTCGCTGCTGATCCCCTCCGCCGCGAAGCCCTGCCGCCGCAGAAACTCCGCCACCTGGGCCGTCTCTGCTCGGGTGTTACAGAAGATCAGCGCCAGCCCCGGGCTCTCGTACTCCAGCACGCGCATCAAGTCGCCCTGACGGTTGCCACCGGTGACGAGGTAGTAGTAATGGTCGATCTCGTGCACGCCGACGAAGTCCTCGCTCAGCTTCAGCTCGACCGGATCGTTGAGGTAGCGCTCCTTCAACCGGGCGATCTCCACCGGCACCGTCGCCGAGAAGAGCATCGTCTGCCGCTCCTTGGGGAGGTGGTCGAGGATCGCGCTGATCTCCTCGAGGAAGCCCATCGAGAGCATCTCGTCGCACTCGTCGAGCACCAGCAGGCGGACCCCTGACGGGTCGAAGGTCCGGCGCCGCAGGTGGTCCAGCACCCGGCCGGGGGTACCGACCACGACATGGACACCGCCCCTGAGCGCGTCGACCTGGGGCGACATCGCTGCGCCCCCGTAGACCGGAAAGCTCGTCAGGCTCGACTTGGACGCGAGGCGCTTGATCTCCTTTGAGACCTGGATCGCGAGCTCGCGGGTGGGGCAGAGGGCCAGGGCCTGCGTCCGGTCCTGGCTGACGTCGACCAGCCCTTGCACCATCGGGATTCCGAAGGCCGCCGTCTTTCCGGTGCCAGTACGGCTCTGGACCAGGAGATCACGTCCCTCGATCGCCGGCGGGATCGCCTTGGCTTCGACCTCGGTGGGCTTCTCGAATCCCATCTCGGCGATGGCCTCGAGCACCTGGGGCCCCAGCCCCAGCGACTCGAAGGTCACGGTCGGCTCGTCGCTGTCGTCCTCGTCAGCCTCGACCGGAGCGTCGGTCTCGCCGGCGCCTTCCTCCGGGATCGGCTCGGCGTCGTCGCCCGCGGCGCTGTCCTGCTCGGCGGGGCGCTCGTCGGAGAGGCCTTGGTCGTCGCGCTGCTCCGCTTCGTCATTAGTCTCATAGGGCATCTAGTCACTGCTCCGTTCTGCTTGAAGACGCGGTCGTCGTGCGCTCATCCTGATCCTTGTCATTGGCTCACTTGAGCCGATGACGGCGCCTTGTCGCGCGCCGTTCGATCAGCGAGCGAACCGAGTCCAGAGCCTCGCGCAGGTCGCGGAGGCGGTGGGCGTATCGCTCGACGAAGCGGGTGACCACGTCGTTGTAGGATAGTTGAAGCTCGGCCAGGGCGCCGTGGATCGTCTTCATCCGGTCCAGCTCGACGCTGGCTCCGGTGCCAGACAGCTCCGCCAGGCGACACCGGTAGTCGAGTGTCTGCCAGCGGCCACGCCAGGCCTTCGACCAGTTGCGCCACTCGACCGCGGGATCGGTGCGGAACTTGAGCGCCTTGGCCTGAAGCTCGAAGGTCTTGCGGTGAAGGTCGGCCAAGAGCTCCGCGAGCCGCGTGTGGCAGACGCGCAGCTCCGGGGCCTTGTCGCCGGACGGGGCGATCCGCGGGCCCTTGATCACCACCCGCTGGGTCCAGCCGAGGTGAACCGCGAGGATCGAAACCAGAGTCAGCGCCGAGGCCAGGACGGTGAACACGACGTAGACCCCCAAGAAGGCGTTCCGCCATCTGCGGACGCTGGGAGGTCCCTCTTCCTTCTTCGAGGCGTCTTCTTCCATCTCGGCGATCCAAGTGGCCCCGGACCAGGGCGGGGCGTCCGCACCGAAGACATCGGGCGGGGTTCTCGGGAGGCCCCACGGGCCCCATCTACCGTAGAACCGGGCTACACTTCAACAGATTCCTGGCCGAGTCAAGCTACCGCGGTAGGCGTGGGCCGATATCGCTGGCTGTTATCGGCGGTGTCCGCTTGCTCATAGGGGAGGGAGCAGCAGCCGAAAGCGACCGGTCGCGTCGGTTTGTCCGTAGGCCCGCAGCACCGCCTGCTCGGTGGACAGGGAGTCGCTCACTGTCTCGTAGGAGTTGACGGTGAACCCGGCCACACCGTTGCCATCGGCGTCAAACACGCGCCCCGTGAGCACCTGGGGGCTCGGCGAGCGGAGCAAGAGCCCGTCCACCGGCCCGTCGACGGCGACCTTGTCGATGCCGAACTGGGGCAGGCTCGCGTCCTCCGGAGGGCGAATGTGGAGGTTGTAGGTTCCTGGGTCGACGTGGAGCACGAAGTTGCCGTCCTCGTCGGCGGTGGCGGTGGCCTTGCCCGGCGGCAAGCCGGTCGGCTGAGTGTTGGGCTCGGTGGTCTCGATGCCCCGGGCCTCGATCGTGGCCTGGCCCACGCCCCGTTGTTCCGGATTGACGATCCTGCCGGATAGGGCGT
>JAUVBO010000118.1 GCA_030591195.1 Pseudomonadota bacterium | reverse complement strand
GCTCGGGCGACCCGAGGCCACCGACCCGGAGCTGCGGGACGCGATCGTGCCGTTGCTGCCGACAGCCTCGACCGAGCCCTGGGCGTGGTTGGCGACCAGGACATTGCCGGCGACGGTGACGGTGACCTTGGCCGTCGCCGCCGGGCCGCCGCAGGCGTGGGCTACCTCGACGGAGATCTCGAACGGCGTGGTGAAGAAGACCGGCGGCGCGCTGGTCAGCGCCCAGCGCGCGGTGCCGTCGCCGTTGTCGACCACCGCGTCGCCCGTGGGCGAGACCGAGAAGCTGTAGCTCAACGGCTCGCCGACGATGGCCGGATGCGCCTTCACCACCAGGCTCACCGGCTGCTCGAGCACGACCTTGTCGACCGGGTCGGTGACGGTGAACGAGTCGAGCAGCGGCGGCCTGTCCGCCCCGGGACCGGAGCAGCCAGGGGGCGCTGACCCGTCGGGCACCGGGCCATCGGGCGCCCGGAGGTCCGGCGCGATCCCATCGCGTGCGCTGTCGGCGGTGACGTCGGCCGGGCCGGAATCAGCCCGGGGACCGCGGTCGGTCAGCGGCTCGAACCCGGCGCAGCCACCGGCCAGGGCCAGGGTCAACAGCCAGGGAAGCGCGGCGCGAAGGCGAGACGACAGCATCCCGCTATTGTGCCCGATGCGTTGTCGCGGACAAAGCGTCAGACGCCCCGGGTATCCGGGGGCCAGATCCGCTGGTGGAGCTGGAGCTGGAGCCGGACCGGCAGCCGGTCCTCGAGGATCCAGCGCGCGAGGTCGGCTGGCTCGAGCTCGCCCTGCACTGGCGAGAGCAGTACCTCGCGCTCGGCGGCCAGCCCGTGGTCGGCGAGCAGTTGGCGGGCGAACTCGTAGTCCCGGCGGCTGGCGAGCACCAGCTTGACCTGATCCTGGGGTCGGAGCAGCGTGAGGTTCTCGAGCCGGTTTCGCCCCGACATCCCCGAGTCGGGGCACTTGAGATCGATGATGCTCACCACCCGCTCGTCGACGGGGGTGATGTCCCAGGCGCCGCCGGTCTCGAGCAGCACCTCGAGACCCGCGTCGCAGAGCCGGCGCAGCAGCGTCAACGCCGGCGGCTGGATCAGCGGCTCGCCGCCGGTCAGCTCGACCAGCGGCACGCCGTAGGCGTCGACCTGCTTGACGACCGCGTCCAGCGTCAGCTCGTCGCCCTCCTCGTAGGCGTAGGTCGTGTCGCACCAGCGGCAGCGCAGCGGGCAGCCGGTGGTGCGGACGAAGACGCAGGGCCGGCCGGCGTAGGTCGACTCCCCCTGGATGCTGAGGAAGATCTCGTTGACCCGCAGCAGTTCCGGATCGGCGCTCATCGCGCTGGCTCCCCGCGGCCAGGAGCCAGCAAGGGGTCCTCCACGCCCGCGGCCGCGAAGCCCTTGCGCCGCAGGTGGCAGGCGTCGCAGGCGCCGCAGGGCTGTCCGTCTGACGCGGGGTCGTAGCAGCTGTGGGTCTGTCCGTAGTCGACGCCGAGCTCGAGGCCACGGCGGATGATCTGCGCCTTGTCGAGCTTCATCAGCGGCGCGTGGATCTTGATCTGCTGGCCCTCGCCGGCGCCGAGCCTCGTCGCCGTCGCAGCCAGCTGCTCGAAGGCGGCGATGAACGCCGGGCGGCAGTCGGGGTAGCCCGAGTAGTCGAGCACGTTGACCCCGATGAAGATGTCGGTCGCGCCGAGCACCTCGGCCCAGGAGAGGGCGAAGGAGAGGAAGATCGTGTTGCGCGCCGGCACGTAGGTCACGGGGATCCCCTCGCCGATCTCGCTCGCCTCGCGGCCCTTGGGCACCGCGACGTCGCCGGTCGGGTCGGTCAGCGCCGAGCCGCCGATCAGGCGCAGGTCGAAGTCCACCGTCAGGTGCTCGACCACGCCGAGGGCTGCGGCCACCCGCTCCGCCGCCTGCAGCTCGACCTCGTGGCGCTGGCCGTAGCGCAGGCTCAGCGCGTAGCTGGCGAAGCCCTGGTCGTTGGCGATCGCCAGGCAGGTGGTCGAGTCGAGTCCCCCCGACAGCAGCACGATCGCCTTCTTCTTCTGCTCGCCCGTGGTCAACGTCCAGCTCCTTAGTCTCTTAGTGCCACCAGGGGGCGAGGAACGCGATCGCCCGGTCGAGGATCTCCTCGGTGGCCTCGGCGAGACCGTGGTCGGCGTCGAGCACGACCAGCTCGGCGTTCGGACGGCCGGCGACGAATCGCCGCGAGCTCTCCGGCGGCACCACGTCGTCCCGGTCGCCGTGGAGCACGAGCGTCGGCACCCGCACGTCGGGGTACGGCGGCTGGGTCCGCGCGTCGGTGATCAGCCCCCAGGCGATCGGCTCCTCGCGGCCGCTGCCGAAGTGCATCGTCAACATCTCGCCGTCTCGCGCCCAGCGGGCCATCTGCTCCGGGCCGAGCCGCTCCGCCCAGCGGCGGGCGAAGTCGAAGGCCGGGGCCATCAGCACCATCGCCGCCACGCGATCCGAGCGCTCGGCGAAGAGCGCGGCGGCGTAGGCGCCGAAGCTCGAGCCGACGAGCAGGACCGAGCCGGGCGGCTGACCGGCGGTGAGCCGGTCGAGCAGCGCGAGGTGACGTGCGAGGGTCACGCCGCGGAAGTCGCCCTCGTCGAGGGCCGGGACCTCCACCGCCACGTCGTGTCGGGCGAGGGCTCTGACGAAGCGCCCGGCCTTGTAGGCGCCGGGGCTCGAGGCAAAGCCGTGGAGGAAGATCACCCGCCGTCGCTCGAAGCGCGCGACGCGCTCGGCCAGCGCCCGAGCGGCCCCGACCAGCGGCGCGGCGGCGCCGAGCTGGGCGGCGACCACCGGCGTCGGCCGGCCGCCAACCAGATCCACCAGCGCCGCCTCGAGCTCGGGGGCGAAGAGCTGATGGCTGCGCGCGACGCCGCCGGCGAGGATGATCCGGTCGGGGGCGAAGTCGCGCACGCTCGGTGCGATGCCGATCGCCAGCGAGTGGGCCAGGTGCGAGAAGACCGCGCGGGCGACCGGGTCGTCCCGTCGGGCGCGCTCGGCGATCTCCACCAGCTCTGGCGCCCGGTGCTCGCCGCCGCGCAGCCGCCCGTAGCGCTCGACGAGCGTGGCGGCGCCCACCTCGTCCTCGACCGTGGTGTCTGGGGAACCGCCGAAGGGCTGGTTCCAGAGCTGTCCCCCCGGGGGGACGCCGGGGCCGTGCTCCACCGGCTCTCCGCCTTCGAGATAGCAGCTGCCGAGCCCGGTGCCGAGGGTCAGCACCAGGCAGCGGGAGCAGTCCCGGGCAGCGCCGGCCACCGCCTCGCCGAGGGCCGCGGCCACCGCGTCGTTGATGAATGCCAGCGGGCGGTCGGGCAGGCCGATCAGCGTCGCGAGGGTCCGGCCGTACAGCGCCGGCAGCTTGTGGCGCATCCAGCTGGTGCCATGGTGGTAGTCGGAGGGGCCAGGCAGGGCGCCGGCGACGCCGGCGACGCACGCGTCGCTCTGCTCGGCGATCCCGGCGCGCGCGAGACAGTTGGCGGTGGCCGTCGCGAGGTCGGCCGAGATCGCCTCGAGGCTCGACGGCGAGGTCAGCGCGCGCTCGACCACCGCACCCTGCAGGCGTGAGTCGGCGGCGACCAGCCCCACGCTGACGGTGGTCCCTCCGAGGTCGTAGCTCAAGGTCGGACGATCAGATGCCATCTCGCGCAGCTCCAGCGGGCAAACTTACCTGTTCGGCGGCGGAGGGGCCAACCCGCGTCCGCGCCGGAGGAGCCGACGGTCTTGACGACCGCCGCTGAGCACTATTGAATGGCGCCATGGACGGACCGTCAGTACGACCGACGCCCGAGCAGCTGGAGCGCCTCGACCGCTTCGAGCGCTTCGCGTTCGAGCTGGTCGACTTCGTCAACACCAACCCCCTGACGAAGGCGACCGCTTCGGCGTTCCTCCGATCGGTGGGTATGACCTGGGTCCACCTCTTCACCCGGAGGCTGATTCACCTGGTGGGCTTCGAGAAGCTACGCCACTTCCGGCCGAGCCGCGGGGTGCTGCTCGCCTGCAACCACCGCAGCTTCTTCGACCTCTACGTGGTCAACTGCTGGCTCTATCGTACCAGCCAGCTGCTCCGGCGGACCTATTTCCCGGTGCGCGCGGAGTTCTTTTACGACCGGGCCCCCGGGGTCTTGGTCAACCTGCTGATGTCGGCGATGACGATGTATCCGCCGGTCTTCCGCGAGCCGTCCAAGCGGGACTTCAACCGCTACGGCCTCCGACGGCTGTCCCAGCTGCTCCAGTCTCCCGGGACCGTGGTCGGTGTGCATCCAGAGGGCCAGCGAAGCCTCGGTGCGGATCCGTACGATCTGCAGCGCGCCCAGCCGGGCGTCGGCAAGCTGATCATGGAGGCCCAGCCGGTGGTGCTGCCGGTCTTCATCAACGGGCTGGGTAACGAGGTGTTCCAGCAGATAGGCGGCAACTTCGATGGGACCGGCAAGCCGATCATCATCGTCGCCGGAGCCCCGCTCGACCTCTCCGAGTTCCTCAGCCGCCGCAACACCTTGCGGGTCCAGAAGCAGCTCTCCGATCACGTCCTGGAGGAGATCCGTCTGCTCGGCGAGCAGGAACGCGAGGTGCGTGCCTCACTCGGCCCGTCCGTGCGGGGCCCGATCGTCCACTCCTGATCAGGCTTTGGCGTCGAGGGGCGCTGGCGCCGCCCGTCCGGCGAGCTCCTGGTCGACCATGTACACGCCCGCGCCATCGCTGCCGACGAGCTTCAGCTTGTGGACCAGGTCGTTGACCGAGGCCTCCTCCTCGACCTGCTCGTCGATGAACCAGCGCATCAGGTTCTGGGTCGCCGGGTCCTTCTCGGCGACGGCGAGCTCGAAGATCGTGCTGAGGCGGGCGGTGACCGATCGCTCGTGCTCGAGCGCGTGGGTGAAGGCCGCCACCGGCGTCTCCCAGCTGCTCGGCGGTGCCTCGATCGCCGCGAGCTTCACCTCGCCGTCCCGGTTGAGCAGGTAGTCGTGCTGCTTCATCCCGTGGAGGATCTCCTCGTGGGCCTGCTGGCGGAACCAGTTGGCTGCGCCCGGGAGGTTCTTCGAGGTCATGTCCGCCGACATCGCGGCGTAGATATAGGCCGAGTAGAGCTCGTAGTTGATCTGCTCGTTGAGGGCCTGTTGGATCTTCGCGCTGAGTGCCATGTTTCCGTCTCCTTCTCCGCCGATATCTACGCCGGGCGCGTCGGCCCTGTAACGTGATTTCTGTAACGTGAGCTCCGCATCCTGCTTCCCCCGAGCGGGCGGTCATTGTTGCGGATCGGGGCACCGCTGGCAACGAGGACAGAAGAAGGTGCTGCGCTGGTGCTGGACGATACGCTCGATCGGCGCGCCGCAGCCGGGACAAGGCTGGTCCTGGCGGCCGTAGACCGAGAGGTAGTGCTGGTAGGAGCCGGCCGTCCCGTGGGCGCCCTGGAAGTCGGAGAAGGTCGTGCCGCAGTGGCTGACCGCCTCGGCGAGCACCCCCCGGGTCGCGCGGTGCAGCTGGCGGATCTCCGTCCGATCGAGCGACCCGGCCGCGCGCTCGGGGTGCAGGCGTGCCCGAAAGAGGATCTCCGAGGCGTAGATGTTGCCGAGGCCCACCAGCCGGTCCTGGCGCAGCAGCCAGGCCTTGAGCGGCTGCCGGCTGCCATCGAGCAGGCGCGCCAGACCGGCCGGGCCGAACCGGTCGAGCAGGGGATCGACGCCGTCGGGGGCGATCGGGTCGGTGGAGGTCAACAGGCGGATCACGCCGAACCGGCGAGGATCGTAAAACAGCAGCCGGCCCTGCTCGAGCCCGAGCCAGGCGCGCAGGTGGGTGCGTTCGATCTGTCGCGTCGCCGGGGCACCAGCGGCAGTGGAGGGTCGCCAGATCAGCCGCCCGGTCATCCGCAGGTGAACCGCGAGGTAGAGCGGCGCCCCGCCGCCATCGGGGTCGTCGTGGACCAGCACGACCCACTTGCCCACGCGCTGGACACCGGCCACCCGCCGACCACGCAGGCGGGCGGGCCGCTCGACCTTCAGCCGGGCGGTGTCGAGCAGCTTGAGCAAGCGGACCCGATGCCCGGTGACCACCGGCGCGAGCTGCCGGACCACGGTCTCGACCTCGGGCAGCTCAGGCATCGTCGACCCGGATCCAGCCACCGCCGAGCACCAGCTGGTCGTCGCGGCCGCCGTAGAAGACCACCGCCTGTCCGGGGGCGACTGCCTGGGGGCGGTCCCCGTCGAAGCGCACCAGCGCCTCTCGCTCGCCGAGGCGCTCGACCAGCGCCGGCACGGCGCGGCTTCGGTACCGCACCTGAACCGCGGCGCGGACCGCCTGGCCGATCGGGACCTCGGCGTGCCAGCGCACGTCCACGGCGCGCAGCGCCTCGCACCGCAGCGACTCGCCGTCGGTGGTCAGCGTCACGCGGGCGCTGGCGGCGTCGATCGCGGCGACGTAGGCGCGGCGGCCGAGGGCCACGCCGATCCCCCTGCGCTGGCCGATGGTGTAGTGGTGGATCCCCGCGTGTTCGCCCAGCCGCCGCCCAGCGGCGTCGACGATGGTGCCGGGCAGGCTCTCGGCGCCGAAGCGCTGGCGCAGGGTCTCGGCGAGGTTGTCCCGGCCAGCGATGCAGGCGTCCTGGCTCTCGGGCCGCTCGGCCTGGGGCAGGCCCAGCTCCCGGGCCAGCTGGCGCACCTCGTCCTTGGTCAGCTCGCCGAGCGGCAGGCGGGTCAGCTCGAGTTGCTCGCGGGTCAGGCGGCAGAGGAAGTAGGACTGGTCCTTGCCGCGGTCGCGGCCGCGCAGCAGCCGTGGGGGCCGGTCATCAGAGTGCTCGATCCGGGCGTAGTGGCCAGTGGCGATCACCTGGGCGCCCTGGCGTCGGGCCTCGGCGGCCACCAGCTCGAGCTTGACCCGCTCGTTGCAGGCGATGCACGGGTTTGGCGTGCGGCCGGCGGCGTACTCGTCCCACGAGGGACGCAGCACCCGCTCGTCGAACGGAGCGCGGCCGTCGAGCACCAGGTGGTCGATGCCGAGCCGCTCGGCCGCCGCCGCTGCGCTCTGGCAGGCCTCCTCGGTGCCCGGGACCGCGGAGAGCTGCAGGGTGACGCCCTTGACGGTGAAGCCCGCGCGTTGCAGCAGGGCCGCCGCGACGCTCGAGTCGACGCCGCCACTCATTGCCACCAGCGCGGTGCCGCGGTTGGGTTCCGTCGCCTGCGTCGCTCGCTCCATCGCTCTCTCCGCTGACATCCTTACGTGCCGGGTGCCTCGTCGGTCACCGTCGGTTGTC
>JAUVBO010000239.1 GCA_030591195.1 Pseudomonadota bacterium | reverse complement strand
GATGTTCGCCGGCTTGACGTCGCGGTGGACTGTGCCCCGCGAGTGAGCCTCGGCCAGCGCCCGCGCTGCCTGGCGCATGAGGCGCACGGCCCGCAGCGGCGTCAGGCTCTTCTCGCGATCGAGCAGCGCGCCGAGGTCCTCTCCGTCGAGCAGCTCCATGGCGTAGTAGCAGAGCCCGTCATCGGTGACGCCGTAGTCGAAGACCCGGATCGTGTTCGGGTGGCAGAGCTCGCAGGTGGCCTGCACCTCGCGCTCGAAGCGCTTGACGGCCAGCGGGCGGCCCTCGCTATTCTTGAGGATCTTCACCGCGACGCTGCGCTTCAACGTCCGGTGGTGCGCGGCCCAGACCTCACCCATCGCACCGACGCCGATTCGGTGCTGCAGCTTGTAGCGGCCGAGCGAGCGGGCTTGGTATATCTGCTGGCGGAGCGTCCATGAGATGTGACCGCCGACCAGCGTCAACAGCGCCGCACCACCGATGAACAGCTGGTTCAGCGCGAACGCGCCGACCGCCTGCGGGTCTCGAAACTGCGCCGCGATCCCGTCATCGACGAACGCCAGCAGCCCGAGCACCACCGGATGCGCGGCGGCGCCAAGGCCGACCGGCAGCAGCATCCGCTTCCAGTGCTCGGCGACCATCAGGCTATGGGCCAGCAGCACCGTGACCACCCCGAGTGCCAGCGGGCTGGCGATCCCTCCGAACTCGATGCAGGTGACCGTGATCAGCCCGTTGAATCCGACGAAGACCATCAGGTCGTACAGCCGCACGGTCAGGGGGGACGGCATGGGGTTCGAGTGAAACCGGATCGCGGCGCTGCCCACCAGCACCAGGCCGATGCCACGCATCAGCAGGTAGAACCAGAGGCGGCCGGGGTGGACGAAGGCGACGATGAACCAGTCGACCAGGCCGAACGCGATCCAGGCGACGACTCCGATGATCACCAGCTTGCGCATCCGCAGCACGTTCGCCGCGTGCTCGTCGCGGGCAAGCATCGCCTCGCCGAGCCATCGAGATTCTGAGCTCATCGGCGGATTGTATCCAGCGGCCTTCTGGGACGCTAGGAGCCCGAGTGGGCGATCTCGTCGAGATCTCGCAGACGCGCTTCACTCACGGGACGCGACCGCGACCGCATCGCTCGGATGCTCGCCCGCGGCGACTGAGACGCACCAACCACAGGCCGAGCAGCCAGACCAAGGTCCCCGGACCGTCATCACCGCCGGCTTCACCGGCGATCCGACAACCCAGCTGACCGACGCGGCTGGGCAGGCTCGCGGGCTCGATGGTCACCGTGGTGATCTCCGAGACCCGGCGCTCGCCCGTGGCGCACTCGGTGGCCACCGCCAGGTGCACCAGCCGGGTGTCGGGCGACAGCCCGGGCACCTCCACCTCGGGCCCCAGGTCGCTGGCGAGATCGACCAGCGGCACGCTCACCGACGAGGCCGTGGCGATCTGCTCGGCATCCGGCGCCTCCTCGGCGGTCGAGAAGTAGACGCGAAAGCGAGCGATGGTCCCCTCGTCGCCCGAGGGAAAGCTGTCCCAGCGCGCCACAACCCGACCGTCCTCGGTTTGCTCGACCTCGATCCACTGGGGGCGATATGGAACCTTGGCCGAGATCTCGCCGGAGAAGTCGCTGCGGATCCGCTGGTCCCCTTCGTCGCGATAGGCCTTCATGTTGAAGTGCAGCGGGTGACAGGAGGGAAAACCGTGCAGCTCGAGCTCTGGCGCAGCGGGATCGGCGAGCTGCTCTACCGGGATCTCGATCGGCGAGGGGCCCTCCACCGCGCGCGCGCCAGCATACGGCGGCCCGGACCGAATGTCGTAGTGCAGCTCGTAACCGCTGATCGGATCCTCCGGCGGGTTCGCGTCCCACTTGGCGGTGATCTTCACCGCCCAGGCCCGCCCGCAGCCGACCGCCAGGGCCAGCCCGAGGCAGAGCCCGATCGACCGGCGAAGCAACGCCCCTTGGATCAAGGTGATGTTCTTGTTCTTCCCGCGACGATAGAAACTCATCGTTGCACCGCCTCCATCCGCAGGCAGCGGAAACCGATCTGATCGCTGCGCGCCTCGCTCGCCTGCTGCTGCCGCGAGGTCACTCGCACCTGGCCCGGCCGACTGTCGAACGAGCCGCCACGAACCACCTGAGAGATCGAAAACGCGGTGCCGGTGGGGTCCACCGCCGGCGTGCTGCCAAGCTCGCCAAAGCCGTCGTTGGTCCACTCCGCGGCGTTGCCGCTGGTGTCATGTAGGCCCCACCCATTGGCCAGCTTGCCGGCCACGGGGTGAAGGTGACCGTCGGCGTTGCCCGCGTACCAGGCCACCGCGTCGGCCAGCACGTCGGTTGCGTGACACTCGCTGGGCTCGCCACCGGTGTAGCTCGTGCGCTGGCCGGCCCTCGCGGCGTGCTCCCACTCGGCCTCGGTGGGCAGGCGGTAGCCAGCGCAGTCGAGCATCAGCCGGGGGTCCTGCCCCGCAGGCTGGCAGATCAACTCCGTCGCCGCGCCCACGCACTGATAGCAGCCGGCCAGTCCTTCGGCGGCCGACAGCGCGTTGCAGTAGGCCGCCGCCTCGTGCCAGCTCACCGACTCCACCGGGCAGTCGGGGCCACAGTCGAGATCGGCCGACGGGTTGTACCCCATCGCCGCCTCGAACGCGCCTTGGGTCGTCTCGGTGGCTGCGATCCGCAGCGACCCGGTGACCTGCACGAGACGCGGTAGCTCCGTACTGGTGCGACAAGCCGTGGTGCTGTCACCGCCCATGGTGAAGCAGCCGGCGGGCACCCTACACCAGCCGTCGCGACAGTCGGCCATGGGCGGAATTGCGGCGGCCGGGCACTCGGGCGCGGCGGCCACCGGTAACTGATCGTCAGGACCAGCCACCAGCGGACCGTGTGCCGTCGGGCCCGGTTCACAGCCGGCGATACCGACCCACAGCGACGCAGCAGCAAGCCAACCGGCCGCCACCGCTAGAGATATTCGCATGAGTGCCTCCCGAAGCCCGTCCTGAGGGAAAGCAAGTCGCACGCCAGCCAATGCAATTGTGAATCCCCAGTGATCTCGCGAAGGAGACAGGGTGCCGTTCGAGATTCGGAGCAATGGCAGTGGCCACCACAAACCAGGACGGGACCTCGCATCGAGCGGCAGCGGCTCGACGAGACACGGACCATCGACCGCGGCACGGCGACGAGCCTGATCCTCGGCGCCGGGCTGACCTTCGACCAGCTATGGAAGCTCTGATCCGCCGCAGCTCCGACCCCGACTACGGAATGAAGATCCGCAGCGTGCCGTTGAGCGGGCTGACCAGGTAGAGCTGGGTGCCGTCGACCTGAAGTCGGCGAGGCCGGTTGAACCTGGCTGCGCCGGCGAGCCCGTCGGCGGTGCCGACCTTGCCATCGCCAGCCACCGAGAGCACCGCCTTGGTCGTGCCGTCGATGCGCCGGATGCGGTAGTTGAGGGCGTCGGAGACGAAGAGGTTGCCGGAGCTGTCGACGGCGACGCTCACCGGTGTGTCGAGCTCGACCGCGGCGCCGAAGCCATTGACGTAGCCCGGCGTGCCGTTGCCCGCCACCGTGCTGACGGTGCCGGTCTTGCCGTCGACCTTGCGGATCCGATGGTTGCCCGAGTCGGCGACGAAGAGGTCACCGAAGCTGTCGACCACCAGGTCGGCTGGCTGATCGAACTTCGCCTCGTTGGCGGCGCCGTCGGCGAAGCCAGCGGTCGTGCCGGCGACGGTGCTGACGACGGCGGTGGTCAGATCGATCTTGCGGATCCGGTGGGTACCAGCGTCGATCAAGTAGAGCAGCTTGCCGGCGTCATCGAGGGCCACGGCCACGGGGGTGTGGAAGGTCGCGACGTTGACCACGCCGTTGGACGTGCCAGGGTTGCCGGTGCCACTGAGCGTCCCGACGTTGCCGCCGGTGATCACCCGGATCTTGTGGTTCTTCGAGTCGGCGACGTAGACCTTGCCGGTGGCGTCGACGGCCACGTCGGCCGGGCCGTTGAACTGCGCCGTGGCCAGCGCGCCGTCGACGTCGCCTGGTGCGCCGGAGCCGGCGAGCACGACGACGGCCTCGTTGGCGTAGAGCTTGATCTGGTGATCGGCGTAGTCGGCGACGTAGACCCCGCCAGCGGCGCCGGGCGCCACACCCCAGGGCTCGGTGAACGAGCTGTCGACGGTGGTCACGCAGCCCGAGAGCGGCGCCACGGTCCAGTTGGTCTGGCTCTTGGCCGAGTCGCAGTGGCGGCACTGGTTGCCCGGGTCGGTCTCGCCGTCGACGTAGCAGAAGATGCTGTCGATCAGGCACTGGCTGCTCTTGATCGGGAACTCGCAGCCGGTGGGCTGCGGCGGACCGTCTCCGTTGCAGGAGTTGTCGGTGCAGGTCAGGCCGTCGTCGCAGGTGTAGGCCTTCCCCTGGCAGACCCCCCCGGCGCAGCTGTCGTCGTGAGAGCAGAGCTCCTCGTCGTCGCAGGCGATGCCGTCGTCGTGGGTCCAGGCGCGCTGGTCGTTGTCCGGGTCGCACTTGACGCAGGGGTTGCCCTCGGGCTTGGTGCCCCCCTCGTAGCAGGCATCCTCGATGGCGCAGGCGTTCTGCACGACGAAGTACTCGCAGACCCCGGCGTCGCCGCAGAGCTCGTCGGTGCATTCGAGCTTGTCATCGCAGTCCTGCGGGCGATCGCACGCGCCGTCGGGCACCTCCGCGTCCAGCAGCCCGTCGCCGCCGCTGCCAGCGTCGCCATCGCTGATCCCGCCGTCGCCGGCGTCGGGCCCGGCGTCGGGGACCACACCGCAGCGGCCACCGCCGCAGGCCATGCTCTTGCACTCCTCGTCGTAGATGCAGAGCGTGCCCTCGGCGGCGTCGCCGGCGGCGCAGACGCCCTCGTCACAGAACGAGCTGCGGCACTCGCCGGGGCCCTTGCAGGCGATGCCGTTGGTCCAGGGCAGCTTGGCCGTGCAGACCCCGCGGTGGCAGATGCCCGAGCTACAGTCGCCGTTGCTCTCGCAGGCCTCGTTGGCATCCTTGCCGCCTTCGCTGCAGGACGCCAGCGAGCCGAGCGTCAGCACCAGTACGAAAAGGTAAGTCCGGTTACGCACGGTTGGTCCTCCCGTTTGGCCGACGATATCACGCGCCGGCGGGGCCACGCGAAAATCCGCCACCCGCTCAGCGCTCGACGGTGTGGATCAGCACCACCGCGTCGAGGTCGAAGCCCCGAGCGTCGGTGCCGATCAGCGCGAGGCCGGCGTCGCGCAGCCGGAGGTAGCGCGCCCGGGAGACGCCGATCTCGGCCAGGTCGAAGGCGTCGCCGCCAGCGACGGCCGCGTCTCGCGGATCGAGGCAGTTGCTCCGGCTGGCCTTCACCGGTCGCACGCCCGCGCAGCCAGGAAAGGGCCAGAGCTGCTGGTCGGGGTCGCCCTCGGCTGCCTGCAGGTCGCAGGGAAACTCGACGAAGTCAGCCTCGTCGGTGCCCGCCCCGCTGACCGCCACCAGCGCCGGCTCGGCGTTGGTCGCGTAGGGACCGAGCAGGAACGGGTTCTCGAAGACGATGAAGTCTGGCCCGGGACCATCGACGATGTCGTGGCTGCCGAAGTCGACGATCAGCTCGCCCCCGGCGCCGAGGGACAGCACGCCGCTGACCGCGCCGCCCGCCGCGCCCCCCTCGGGGCCGCCGCGGATCGCTCCGGGCAGCTCGCTCTGGCCGTGGCCAGCTCCGGGGCCGTAGCTCGCCT
>JAUVBO010000161.1 GCA_030591195.1 Pseudomonadota bacterium | reverse complement strand
CCAGGAGGCGATCCACGTCGGTCGCAAGCACACCTACGACGGCAGCAAGCAGTTCCTCGGGCCCCCGTCAGACCATGTCGACGTGATCGGCAACGAGGTGCACCGTACCGGCCAGGTCACCGCTCACTACGGCGAGGGGATCTACGTCGGCACCGGCGCCTTCGGCGGCGACGACACCCACGATGTGTTCATCGCCTACAACCACCTCGACCAGATCGGCGCCGAGGGGATCGAGCTCAAGCCTCACGGCTACAACCACGTGGTGCGCGGCAACCTGATCACCAACAGCTCCCACCAGTTCAACGGCGCGATCACCATCGCCATCGAGCCGGTGGACTTCCGCGACGGCAACTATCTGATCGAGGACAACCGGATCTACGACTACCGCAGCACCCAGTACTCGATCGCCGGCATCGTCATCGGCCACGGCAACGCCGTGATCCGCCACAACTTGATCTGGGCCGTCGACGGCGGCCGCGGCATCCGCAGCTACACCACCTTCAGCAACCAGTCGGCCCGGCGGGTCGAGATCCACCACAACACGGTCTGGAACCCGGGCAGCTCGCTGTCGATCCTGCTTCACGACGGCGATGCCGGCACCGGCGTGACGGACAAGCTCGGCGACTGTCTGCTCGCCGACAACGCCACCGACGACGGCTCGGCGGGCTCGACCGAGCTATCGGCTGGCGACTTCGTCGGCCCGATCAGCGCCGACGCCGACGCGGGCCAGGGAGCGGGCGCGAGCCAGGATCCCGGCAGCGGCTTCATGCAGAAGAGCTACCAGGGCGTGGGCGCCGATCTGACACGGGTGGCCGGCCCATGACACGGTGGCTGGTGACGAAGCATGGTGCGACGGCGCTCGGCCTGACCGGCCTGGTGCTGGTCTGCCTGCCCGCGGCCGAAGCGGCGCCGCAGGCAGCGCGGGCCCCGGCCAGGACGGCCGGCCCCGACAAGACGACGATCCGGGGGATCAAGCGGGCCTTCGCGCGGATGACCGTCGGCGTGCGGCAGGAAAACGAGCTGCAGTTCAAGAGCGGCTGGCTGCCCCTCGGCTACGAGAAGACCCTCGTCGGGGGCCGGGCCGGCCTGGCTGGTCGTGGCTTCTATCGCCAGGGCAAGAGCCGGCGCTGGCTGCTTCGGCCGAAGCTTGACAAGATCCGCACCATCGCCGGCAAGCAGGGTTCGGCCTACCTCATGCCCTGCCTGATCTGGTCACCGATGCGCCGCAAGGCGGTGGCCACGGTCTACGCGCTGGTGATCTACAACAAGAAGTGGCGGCGCTGGCAAATGCTCGGCGGAGGCGGCCGTCGGGCCGACGTACGGGCCCTCGGCGAGCGGTACGTCGCTGGCGAGCCGCTGATCCCCCGCCGCGGTCGCTGAGCGGCCTCGATGGCAAGGCCCACGCGCCAGAGGCGCCGCGGGCATCCGAGCTTCGTCGAGGTCTCCGAAAGCCACCGCCGAGGCTTGAGACGCCAGCGTTTCATTGCAAGCAGTTAGGGCCCCGCTGCCGTGGCACGTCCTGTGCCTATCATTTCTCCGGGTTACCTCGGCTAGGGAGAAATCGGCATGCGTTCAGCAATGGGCTCGCGGGGCCTGGTCCCGCTGTTTTGCGTCCTGTCCTTGACCGGTAGCACTCTTTGGTACCGGTCGGCAGCGGCGGATCCCTCGCCCCGCGATGTGGTCCGCACGCTCGAGCGCAACGCCCAGCGGCTCGGGCGCACCTCGCTCGCCGGTGAGCGCTTCGAGGCGATTCGTGGTCGCTCGACGACCATCGCCCTGCGCCCGGGCCGTGGTGTGATCTCCGTCGAGCGGCCGTTTTCGCGCAGGGGCTACTTCCTCGGAGCCAACGGCCGACTGTCCCCGGCCGATCGCACCGCCCTGGGCAAGGCCATCGCCCGCGCCAATCCAAAGGCCACCAGCCGACAGGTGCTCGGTAGCCTGCGGGCCTCGCTCGGCAAGCATCGCGCGCGGCAGCGGACGTTGCGCCAGGCCGATCCGACCATCGCCGGCCTGCTGAGCAAGATCGCGGCCTTGCCGGCCAACGAGCGCCGCGACGAGATACCGCTGGGTCGCAGCCAGGGGGCGAGCCTGTCGTACCGGCCAGCCACCAAGGTCATCGTCGGCAGCGCGGGCCTCGGCTCCCAGGGCTTCTTCTTCCAGCAGACCCGGCTGGCCGGCACGCCGGTGCTGCGCGACGACTCGCGTCAGGCGCTGCGCGCCTTCATCACTGACCACCCTACCGCCGCCCACTAACCCACCGGTCCGCTGGTGGGGTTGATGGTGTACGCTCGACCAAAGAGGAGTGCTGCCATTGGAGACCACCATCGAGCTGACCCGCGAGTTCATCAAGCTCGACGCGCTGATCAAGCTCGCCGGCCTGACCAACTCGGGCGGCCAGGCCAAGCGCCTGATCCTCGAGGGGCTGGTGACAGTCAACGGTGAGCCGGCGACCCAGCGGGGCAAGAAGATCCGGCAGGGGGACGTGGTGGAGGTCGCTGTCGAGCCCAAGGCCCGGATCGTCGTCACCTAGTCGTCGTCACCTAGTCGTCGTCACCTAGCAGCGGCTACGACTCGGAGCCCGGCGACTTGGAGCCCTTCCACTGGCGGAAGCGCTGCATCAGCTCGTCGCGGACATCGTCGGGGATCGGCTCGGTGGGGAGGTGGCCGACGACCTTGACCGTGCGTCGCATCTGCCGCAGGTACTCGCGGCAGTGGCGGCACATCCCGACGTGGAGGTGGAAGCGCAGCCGGTCCCACCACGAGAGCTCTCGCTCGAGGTAAGCGGTCACGAGCTCGGTCAACTGTTTGCAGGTCAACATCGGCGACACTACTCACGGCCGTTGGCGAAGCGCTGCTCGAGCGCGCGACGTACCTTCGAGCGCGCGCGGTGCAGCAGCACTCGCTGGTTTGTCTCGCTGATCTCGAGAATGTTACAGATCTGCGCCGATTCCAGTCCTTCGACGTCGCGCAGGGTGATCACCGTCCGCTGGTTCGGCGGCAGCCGGTCGATCTCCTCCTGGGCGCAGGCGACCATCTCCCGGTCGAGCACCTGCTTCTCGGGGTGCAGCGGCCGCGGCGGGTCGGACCAGCTGCCCCGCCGGGTGAACCGATCGGGATCCACCGCGGGATCGTCATCGTCCTGGCCGAGGGCCGAGAAGCTCACCGTGCGGGCCTCGCGCGCGCCCCGGGTCTTGGCCCGATTGGTCAGGATGCGGAAGATCCAGGTTTTGAGCGACGAGCGGCCCTCGAACTTGGCTAGGCCCTTGAGCACGCCGATCCAGCTGTCCTGGACCACCTCCTCAGCCACCGAGCGATCGCCGACGAAGGCCAGCGCCAGCCGGACCAGCGGCTGGTGGTAGCGGTCGACCAGCTCGCTGAAGGCCGCCTCGTCGCCAGTGCTGAGCCGCGCGAGCAGCGCGGCCTCCGCGCCTGCGGCCGACGCCGGATCGTCGCTCATTCGGCGACCTGGTTGAACTCGCCGGTGGTGAAGTCGAAGGTGAAGTGGTGGTGGCAGCTCTGACAGACCGCGCTGGTCAGCGGCTGACCGCCGAACAGCCGGCTGAGCCAGCTCATGAACGCGCCGAGGATGTAGATGGTCATGCGTCGCTCCCCAGGTCGGTCGGCGGGCATTATAGCGCCGGGAACCCCAGTCTGCGAGGATCAGCGTTGGCGCCGCGGCCACCGAGCGTCGCTCAGCTGCCGAAGAGCCGAAGCTGGTAGGACAGGCCAGAGAGCAGCTGGACGCCGTCGAGGTGTCGCTGGTCAATGGTCACTGTGAGCGTCTCGGCGGACCGCCCCGCCGTTACATCGCGAAAAGATGCCGTGCCGGGTTGACACCGGCGGGAGGCCCGCTAAGCTGTCATTTGCACGGTGACACAAATGAGCAAAACAGAACCCAGAGCGAGGTCCAAGCCGTCAGCGAGCTGCTGCGGGGTCGATCTGACTGACCAGCTGCCGACCAAGCTGTTCAAGGCCCTGTGCGATCCGACCCGTGCCTCGCTGCTGGCCGAGCTGCTCGGCTGCGGCGGCGAGGCGCGGAGCGTCGGCGAGGTCGCCGACTGTTGCCCGATCGATATCTCGGTCGTCTCGCGCCACCTGGCCCAGCTGCGCGACGCGGGGGTGCTCGCCGCCGAGCGGCGGGGCAAGCACGTTTACTACGTGGTCCGCGCCGATCAGCTGGTCAAGACCTTGCGCGGGCTGGCCGATGCCATCGAGGCATGTTGTCCACCCGGGTCGGCCTGCGCCGTGCCCGACGGAGATCAGGAGAAAGGCCCCAGCAAATGAGCGACACCAACAAGCACACCGAATCGGCCGACGCGATCCGCAAGAACGTCTCGGAGGCCTACGCCCGGGCGGTGATCGCTCCGGCACCGCTCTCAGGGGGGGTGATCGCGCAGAAGGGCGTCGCGGCCCAGCTCGCCGGCTACAGCGCCGATCAGCTGTCGATCCTACCCGCCGACGCGGTGCAGAACTCTTTCGGTTGCGGCAACCCGCTGGCTCACGGCGAGCTCGCCGAGGGCGAGGTGGTGGTCGATCTCGGCTCGGGCGCCGGCATCGACGTCCTGCTCGCCGCCGAGAAGGTCGGCCCGACAGGCCGGGTGATCGGCATCGACATGACCGACGAGATGATCGACCGGGCCCGCCACAACATCGCCGAGGCGGGCGTGGACCACGTCGAGGTTCGCAAGGGGCTGATCGAGCAGCTGCCGGTGGACGACGCCTCGGTCGACTGGGTGCTGTCCAACTGCGTGATCAACCTCTCGCCCGAGAAGCCGCGTGTCTTCGCCGAGATCGCGCGGGTGCTCAAGCCCGGGGGGCGAATGCTCGTCTCGGATGTGGTCGCCGAGGATCTGCCCGACTGGGTCCGCCAGGACGCCGCGCTCTACAACTCGTGCGTGGCCGGCGCGATCAGCGAGGCAGACTACCTGCAGGGCCTGCGTGACGCCGGCCTGGTGGACGTCGCGGTGCGTGACCGGCTGGTCTACGACGAGAGCCAGCTGGCGGCGCTGGCCGCCGACGAGCTCGAGGGCGGCTGCTGCGGCAGCAGTGGCGGTTGCTGTGGCACGGCGATGTCCGGCGGGCTGATCGCCGAGACGCGCGGGCTGGTCGAAAAGGCCGCGGCGGACCTGACCGGCAAGGTCTCCAGCATCAAGGTCTACGCGCGCAAGCCCTGAGCTACGAGGGCTCCTCCAGCGAGACGTCGACGACTAGATCGTCCGCGAGCTGCTCGAGGGCGGCCTGCAGCTGGTCGAGGTCGACGTCGCCGGGGCCCTGGAGTGTCGCCCGGGCGACGAACAGCAGATTGCCCGACATCGGCGCGTCTCGGGTCTCGGTATCGAGAGTGCTGATGTTCAGCTGGTGCTGGGTCAGCACCTGGGTCACCTTGTGGACGATGCCCGGGTGATCGGCGCCGGTGACCTCGAGCTGCAGGACACACGGGCGCTCGTCGTCCTCGACGCCGCGGTCGACGGTCACCGTCAGCTCGTCGAGGGCTTGCAGGGCTGCCACCAGGCCGTCGGCCGTCGCCTCGTCGACCCTGATCCGGAACAGCCCGGCGAAGCGTCCGGCGAGGTGAGCCATCCGGCTCTCCTCCCAGTTGCCCTGGTGCAAGGTCACCGTCTTGGCCAGGGTCTCGACGATCCCGGGGCGATCAGGTCCAGTGAAGGTCACGACGAGCGATACGCGCATGGCTGATCTCACAGAAGAAGAGCAAGTCCGGTCGGTGGAGCACGGAGATTGACGGCTCCCCGTTGAAGTCGCGTCAGCGGACGATACCATTGTTCCAGGTGAGGAGATGAGTAACTCTGATGCGTTGCCGCCATGGTTGGCGCGCGATCTGTTGGCAGCTGGATCGACGAGGCGCCGCGCGAGGGCAGAGCTGCTGCTCGATCTCTCCTGGCTGCTCGTCGTGCTGACGACGCCGAGGACGACGGGCCGGAGCAGGGCGAGCCGCCGGACCACCAGGCGCCGCTGCGCCGGGGACGAACGATCGAGCTGCTCTGCGCTGCCGGGCTGGTAGCGGAGGCGGACCTTGCCGAAGCGCTCGCGGTCGACCTCCAGCGGCAGCGGGTCAAGGCCGGCGCGGACCAGGCGCGAAGGGCGGGCGTGGGACGCAACGACCGGTGCCCGTGTGGCTCTGGGCGCAAGTACAAGCGCTGCTGCGGGCGATGAATAGGATGGAAAAGGAAGAGGGTGAGGGTTGACTTGCCCGGGGCATCGTTCATAGGGGCTTATTGCCGCGCGGGATGATCTGTTCGATCGCCCGCGTACAACCCATCAACAGACAAACCCCGAGCTGACAACGCCGGCCGCGGTGCCGGCCGGCCGAGAGCAAGAGCGAGAACGAGGGCACGATGAGAACAACCCCGCGCGAGATCGCCATCAAAGGCACGACGCCACGGTGCGTCGCGGCGGAGATGTGTGCTGGCGATGTCGCGCGTGGCACCGGATGGACTACTGGCCTCCTTCCGGTCGAAACCCAGCCCGTAGGCAAGCCAAATGGCTTGGACAATCCCTTCGAGCTGAGTGTGACGACGGAGGGTGGTCCGGGCGGCTGAGACGAATCGAGCAATGCGCTCGTGAAAGCCGCCTGGGATGCTCAGGCGGCTTTTTT
>JAUVBO010000552.1 GCA_030591195.1 Pseudomonadota bacterium | reverse complement strand
TGGTCTTTCAGCAGCGAAACAGCTGGCCCGAACCGGCGGTGTCACTTTAGAGGGTGAGACGATTCATACACCCCGCCAAAGTTACACTTCCACGATCAGCCAGGGGGAGTTTCGGGCCACGCCAACCGCGACTGCGCTGGTGAGACTGTTCTCAGCCCTTCTGGCGAAAGGACGGCGGGTCGAGATCGAACTGCTTGATCCAGCGGTACATCTGGGTCCGGCTGACCGACAGCTGACGGGCCGCCGCCGCCACGTTGCCCCGGGTGTCGCGCAGCGCCTGCTCCACCGCGGCCTGGCGCTTCGGCGTGGTGGGTAGCTGATCCGTCGTGCCCTGAGCGGCCGGATCGCGCCGCGCTGCCGCTGGGCCACGGCCGCCACCGCCGCCGCCGGCTCGCGGCCAGAGCTCGCGGGGCAGGTGGGGCAAGTCGATGGTGTCCGACCCGGCGACGGTCATCGCCGTCCGGATCGTCTGGCGCAGCTCGCGGATGTTGTAGGGCCACGGGTGGAGCAGCAGCGCACGGTAGGCCTCGCGGCTCAGCTGCAGCTGATCGCGATCGTCGCCGATGAAGGCCGCCAGCAGCAGCCCGATGTCGGCCCGTCGCTCGCGCAGCGGCGGCAGGTTGAGGGTGATGCCGTTGAGCCGGGCGAACAGGTCGCCGCGGAAGGTGCCCTGGGCGACCATCTGACGCAGGTCGCGGTTGGTAGCGGCGACGAAGCGCGCGTCGGTCTGGCGCGGGCGGGTCTCGCCGACGCGGCAGAAGCGCCGGTCCTCGAGCACCCGCAGCAGCTTGGCCTGGGCCGGCGCGGGCATGTCGCCGACCTCGTCGAGCAGCAGGGTCCCGCCGTGGGCGGCCTCGAGCACGCCCTCGCGATCCTCGGTGGCGCCGGTGAAGGCGCCGCGCTTGTGGCCGAAGAGCTCGCTCTCGATCAGGCCCTCGGGGATCGCGGCGCAGTTGAGCGGGACGAACGGACCCTCGCGGCCGCTGCGCCGGTGAAGCTCGGTGGCGAGCACCTCTTTGCCGGTGCCGCTCTCGCCGTGCAGCAGCACCGGGATCTCCGAGGGAGCCACGCGCTGCAGCAGCCACAGCTCGCGCAGGTAGCAGAAGGCCACCGAGGAGCCGGGGGTGCTGCTCGTGCCGTCGGCGAGCTCGAGCAGTGACTCGAGGTTCTCGACGGGGTGGTGATGCCAGAGGAAGAAGGAGTGGCCGAGCTCGATCAGGTCGCCGTGGCGCAGGCTGTGGCGGCTGACGCGCTCGCCGTTGACGAGCGAGCCGTTGGTGCTCTGGAGGTCGACCAGCTCGTGGAAGCCGTCGCGGCAGCCAATCTCGGCGTGGTGGGAGGAGAGCGACCGGTCGTCGAGAAGCAGCTCCTGTCCATCGGGGGTCTGGTCCTCACCGCGGCCGATGCGCAGGGGCTGGCTCGGTGGCAGCGACAGGATCGCCGCGCGGGGCGAGGCGGGGCGCTGAGCGTCGCCGACTCGGAGCAGGAACGGCCCGGACTGCTTGTTCCGAGCTCGCGGCAGGGTCGGTACCCGGAAGGTGTCTTCGTGGCCCATGAGTAGCACAGGTACTACACGCAGAGACCGATCGGCAAGACAGCGTGCCTAGCCGGCGGACCGGTCCTCGAAGACCGAGGTCAAGGCTCGGACGCTGCTGGCGTAGACGTCGGCCTGGTCGTCGAGAGCGGCGGCGGCGAGCGAGCGCCGCAGGGCCTGCCAGATCACCAGCTGGGTCAGGCCGCCGGCGTCACAGAGTTGTTTGATCGTGACCCGCACGGTGGCCTCGAGCCGTGACCCGGAGGCGATGGCGCCAGCGAGGCTCGCCAGCGCCCGGGTACACTTCTGCACCGGCACGCCCATCTGGCCGCCATCGCGCTCAACCTCTGCTGCGAGGTCGCCGAGGCGGGCCGCTGCCCGTCTGGGGTCGTCGGCGCGGACGGCGAGAGCCAGCAGCCCGAGCGCCTTGACCGGGACCACCGCAGAGATGGCGCCGGTGTGAGCAGCGAGCTCCCGCTCGAGCTGGCCGTAGCGGCCGAGCAGCGCCAGGGCGGCCATCCGCTCGCGCTGCTGGCCGAGCTGTGACGCCTCGACCTGCTTGAGGGGCGGGATCCTGCTGTCGAGCAGGACCAGCGCCGCCTCAGCGCCCCGCCGCTTGAGGGTGCCGAGCACCGCCTCACGCAGCCTGTTGCGGAGGAACAAACTGATCGCCGCCAAGACGATCGCCGAGACGATCGCGATGATGAGTCCATGTTCGAGCTCGAGCAACGTTCCCCCTCGGACCTGACCTCTGCCTCACTGCACCGACCTTGCAGGCCCCATGCCAACCAGGCTCGATGCAGATCCAACCGCATCGGTTGCTTCACGTCACTGCCCAGGTGGGTAGAAGATGGGCGATTGCTGGCCGTCGAAGGGGAGCGGTCGCCGAAGGACCCGCGTTGCCGGCGCGGCAGGTGTCGACACCCCACCACGTGATACGGACACGGTTGTGGAACGTGACACGTTGCACCGGTCAGGCGAGGCGACCGATGCCAGCCACGTCGAACAGCTCGACGAGATCCTCGGACTCGGCGGCGCCGCGGGAATCCCGGGCCTGCTCGATCGCGTCGAGCAGCACCCGCTCACAGCCCGCGGCCTGCTCGCGCGTGGTCTCCCACTCGTCGTGCAGCCCGGCCAGCTCCTGCCGAAGCTCTTCGGTGGTGGTGTCGGTCTCGTCGCGGATGCAGGCGATGCGGCCGCTGATCTCGGCCACCTCGGCGTCGAATCGGACCGAGAGTCCCGCCGCGGCGGCGAGCGACTCGGTCGCGCCGAAGGGCACGGTGGCGCCGGGCGCGCGCGTCTCCCAGGCCGCGACCAGCGCTGCGCTGTCGTGCTCGACCTGGCTCAGCGCGGCGGCCAGGCGTCGCTGGCGCTCGACCGCGACCTAGGCGAGCGCCCCGTGCTGACGCTCGAGCGCGCCGATCCGCAGCTCGACCTCGAGCTGCTCGTCCCTCGCTCGCAGGTGCTGCGCCAGCAGCAGGGTCATCTCGGGTGAGCCGACCCCGCGATCGCGCAGTGCGCAGGCCAGCTCCTCGATGGCGTCCGCTCGCCGCTGCTCGGCCGAGAGCTGGTTGACGCCGATCGACAGCTGCCGGGCGGTCACGGCGTCGCGGGCCGCGACCCGTGGCTGGCGGCTCGGAGGCAGTGGCCCGGTGAGCAGCGGCTGGGTTGCCGCCCCCACCCCTTCCACCCGAGACGTCCAGGGCTGGCCGGCTGCTGCTCCAGCGCCTCGCAGAGCACGCCGAGCTCGCGCCACAGCACCTTGGCGCTCTGGTAGCGCTCGTCCGGCGACTTGGCGAGGCACCTCAGGACCATCCGATCGACATCGGCCGAGATCCCGGCCCCGGGAGCCACCACCGATGGGACAGGTGGCGGGCGGGAGACCTGCGCCCGCAGCAGCGGGGCAAGCTCGAGGTCGCCGAATAGAGCCTGGCCCGTGAGCAGCTCGAAGGCCACGACGCCGCAGGTGTAGATGTCTGCCCGGTCGTCGACTTCATCGCCCGAGCAGTGCTCGGGGGACATGTACTGCGGGGTGCCGAAGGTCTCGCCGGGGGTCGAGATCGCGCTGGTGGGCTCGAGGCCGAAGATCTTCGCCGTGCCGAAGTCGAGGATCTTCACCCGCTCCTGCTCGCCATCGCGGGAGATCATGATGTTCTGCGGCTTGAGATCGCGGTGCACGACCTTCATGGAGTGGGCCGCCGCCAGCCCGGCGGCGATCTGTCGCAGCAGGCCCAGCGCGCGGCGCGACGGCAGCGCCCCCCTGCGCGCCATCAACGCCGCCAGCGTCTCACCCTCGACATACTCCATCACCAGGTAGGGGCGGCCCTCCTCGGTGTAGCCGAAGTCGAAGACCGAGGTCAGGTTCGGGTGTGAAAGCCGGCTGGCGAGTCGGGCCTCGCGGCGAAAGCGCGCGCCCACGTCGAGATCGGTGACCCGCTTCTTCAGCACGACCTTGATCGCTACCGGTCGCTGCAGCACCGCGTGCT
>JAUVBO010000489.1 GCA_030591195.1 Pseudomonadota bacterium | reverse complement strand
TATCTACTGGTATTGACTGAACGTCTTGGGCCAGCTTTTATTTCTCGAAAGAGGACTACTTCGTCCCCCGACCATCGGTCGTGAGCGCTTCCTCTCAGCCGAACTCTGAGCCGAGCCGAGCGGAATATACGCAAAGGCTCTGCCGCTTGCAACGTGGAATGCGGAGCGGAATCAACCAATTGTCGGCGGACCGCGGCGAAAGTCGCCGATGGATCTACGATGAGCGATGGGCGTTTAGGCCGCGCGATCCAAACTGGCGGATCTCAGCCGAAGCGGCCGAAGTCGAGCAGGCCTTTGTCGGCCCACCAGACGAGGAATCGCAGGCGGATCTCGTCGCGCTCCCGTTCGGGCAAGTCGGGGCTGTAGCCGAAGGTCACGCCGGTCAGCTCCCACAGCTCGGCGGCTGAGTCGGTGCGGATCGCCGGGCTGCCGTGGACCAGGCCGTCGATTAGCCACTCGACCCGGTGGCGGTGACGGTTGCGCTCCCACCAGGCCAGCCACTGCTTGGTGTTGGTCCCGTGGTCCTGCTTGGTCAGGGTGATCAGGGCCCGGCGAGCGGTGCCGGCCAGCTCCGGCTCGCGCAGGGCTGCCACCACCGATGGCGTGGCCACCACGTCGCCCAGGGCGCAGAGAGCCTCGATCCCGCAGCGTCGGAAGTGGTAGCTGGTGTCGCTGAGGTCGGCCCGAAGGGCGCCGATGACGTCCTCGTAGCCGTCGATCTTGCGGAACCTGCGGAGCGTCTTGACCGCCACCCGTCGCACCTGGGGGTCCTCGTCGCGCAACCGCTGGGCGACGAGCTCCATCGCCTCCGGATAGACCAACTCGGAGATCAGGTAGGTGGCAAAGAAACGCCGCTCGGGATCCGGGTCCTCGAACAGTGGCAGCAGCGGCGGCAGGACCGAGCGGCCGAGGCTGCTCAGGGCCCGCAGCAGCGGCCCACACTCGCTCACCGCCGGCAGGGGGTCCCGGTCGACGGAGTCGACACTCAGCGGTCCGGGGAAGCGCTCGATCAGATCGACGATGCCTGTCTCGCCGCGGGAGCGGAGCGCGTCGATCGCGTCGCGAGCCGAGCTGCCGCCTTCATCGATCGCGGCGCAGAGCTGATCGACCCAGTCCGACGCCGGCGGCTGCTCGACAATGACCTTGTCCTCCGAGGCGGCGTCGCGCTTGCGGTTCGGCGCGGTGTTGATCACGCCGGCGGTGACGTGCCCGAGCAGCGGCCGGGCCGGGCGAGTGCGCGGCTCCGCCGAGCGGCGAGCTTCACGCCGGGCGGGGTCCACCGGCGCCGCCAACGGCCCGCCCTCGCTGTGGGGTGAGCCAGCGTCGAGGTCTCTGGCGGGGGGAGCTGGCGAAGCCTCCCCGGGAGGGCCGGGGGGGGGCGTCGCGGCCGGCGCGCCACCCTTGCGTTGTTTGGTGCGCACGATCAGCTCGGCGAGGGCCGATGCGCCGGCGTGGGCCAGCACCGTCAGCGGGCGCCGCACGTTGGCCGGCGCCTTGCCGTAGTGGTGTCCAAGCAGCATGCACACCGTGCGTTTCTTGAGCGTGATCGGCACCAACACCAGCTGGGCCGCGAGGATGTCGGCGTCGAGCAGCACCGTCGCCGAGGCGTCCGAGTCCGGCGCCGGGCCGATGTACAGGCTGCCGTCGCGGACGGCGCGGGAGACCACCGAGGGCACGGCCAGCGATAGCCTGCGCTTGCGGATCTCCTGGTCGTCGAACCGGTGGTCGTCGATGGCGTAGCGCCCGACCAGCGTCTTGCCCTGGACGGTGTAGATGTGGACCGTGGCCAGGTACCGGTGGGTCAGGTCGAGCAGCGCCAGCAACAGCTCGTCCTTCGAGGATGCCTGGCCAAGAGCGGCAAGGCGTTTCTCGGAGGGGGGCGGCAGGGCGGGCTCGCTCGGCTCGGCGGGCTCGAGCTTGGAGTAGGGCTGGGTGCCTCGCCCCATCTCGCGGCTGTCGGGACTGTCGGTGACATCCCGATCGATGGCCGGCGGGTGGTCGCTGCCGAGCTCTGGCTCCGGTTCCGGCTCTGGCTCCGGCTCTGGCTCCGGCTCCGGTTCCGGCTCTGGCTCTGGCTCTGGCTCCGGCTCTGGCTCCGGCTCTGGCTCTGGCTCTGGCTCCGGTTCCAGCTCCGGTTCCAGCTCCGGCTCCGGCTCCGGTTCCAGCTCCGGTTCCAGCTCCGGCTCCGGCTCCGGCTCCGGCTCTGGCTCCGGCTCCGGCTCTGGCTCTGGCTCTGGCTCCGGCTCTGGCTCTGGCTCCGGCTCCGGCTCCGGCTCCGGCTCTGGCTCCGGCTGACGGGTTTCCTGGTGCTCGTCCGGACCGTGCTCTGCGAGGCCCTCGATCGATGATGAATCCGAGCCGAGGACCACGGGCCTGGTCGTCGCGCTGGTGTCAGCCTCGACGACGATGGCGGGCGGCAGCTCACCGTGCTTGCCGATCAGCTTCCGTTCGCGGCTCGACAGTGCCTTGCCGTAGACCGCGGCCGCGGCCTGGTGCACACGGAGCTCGGTGCTGACAATGGGCTGCAGCTCACAGCCGAGCTCGAACGCCAGCTCCTCGAGCGCCACCTGGTCGGTGGCCTCGGACGTCAACACCACCAGGCGGTGACCATCGCGCTTGACCGGGCAGAGGCCGAGCTTCTCGGCGGTCTCGGCATCGACGCTGCTTGCCACCTCGGGGTCGCACTGCTCGAGCAACTCCGGGTCGATCGGCGGATAGCCGGTGACGCGGCAGAGGCCCGCGAGCAGCGTCGGCTCGTCCACCAGGCCCTTGTCGAGCAGCGCGGAGTCGAGGCTGCCGCCGGACACCACTTGGGCGACGAAGGCCTTCTTCAGCTGGGCAACGCTGAGGATGCCCTGCTGTACCAGCAACGAGCCGAGCCTGGAGCCCATCGTTGTCTACCCAACCGTCTCCACCGGCCCGCCCCGGATTACATAGGTTCCGGCGAGCCAGTCGTGTAGTCCGCGCTTCTCGCGGTCGAAGCCGATCCAGACCAGCCCGAGCCCGAGCAGCGACAACGCCAGCAGCAGCCCTGAGCAGCGCAGGAGCGTTCGCCACCACTCGGGTTGATGCCCGTAGATATTGATCACCCGCGCCCGCAGCACCAGCAGCCCGGGGGTCTTGCCGGTCAACGTCACGAAGAGGAAAGCGTAGAGCTGCGCCAGGGCCAGGGCGATCGCCACCACGCTGTAGAAGGGCAGGCCGCCCCAGAGAAACAGCTCGAGCAGCAGCTCGGGCCGGAAACCCGAGCTGCTCAGCGGCGGCATGTCGGTCAGCCGAAACGCCAGCCAACCGGCCAGGATCAGCACCGGGGAGAGGATCAGTCCATCGATCAGGCCGGCGGCTACCCGGCGCCAAAGGCCCGCGACATGAACCCTAGCCTCCGCTGGCTCGGGCTGCGTTGCATCTGACATGGGGACAACTATAAAAGTCCCGGCGATAAAGGCAAGATTAGGGTCTCGGCGCCGGCGTTCAGAGCTTTCCCGTCAGCTGAGCCACCACTGCCACCATCGCCAGCGCGGCGGTCTCGGTTCGCAGCACCAGCGGTCCGAGTGACACCGGTGAAAAGCCCGCCTCCTCGGCGCGTAGGGCCTCGTCCGGGGTGAAGCCCCCCTCCGGTCCGACGGCGAGCGCGACCTCGCCCGGTGGGGCGCCGAGGGCCGCCGCGAAGCGGGCCATCGGCGCGGCGTCGCCGAGCGTGGCGACGAGCCGCACTTCGGCGCTCTGGGATGCCTCGAGCGCCTCGTCGAGCGTGGTAGCCAGGGCGAGCTCCGGCAGCCAGCTACGACCGCACTGGCGAGCCGCCTGGCGGATGATCTCGAGCCAGCGTTCACGTTTCTGGGCCAGCTGCTTCGGCCGGGCTACCGATCGTTCGCAGACCGCCAGCAGGATCCGCCCGAGGCCGAGCTCGGTGCCCTTCTGAAGCACCCACTCGGTGCGTGCGCCCCGCGCCAGGCCGTAGACCAGCGTCAGTCGGGGCAACGGCTCGCGGGGCACCTCGTGGACCGCGTCGATCGTGACCTGGGCTGCAGCGCTGCCGAGTGAGGTGAGCGTTCCCTCGTATTCGTGGCCCGCGCCGTCGGTGAGCACCAGCCGCGAACCGACGGCGAGGCGCAGCACTCGCCGGACGTGATGTAGCACGTCTCCCCGGATCGTCCCCCGGTCGCTCTCGATCCAGCTCGGTGGGACGAGCAGCCGCTTGGTGCTCAGCCGCTCGGTGCTCAGCCGCTCGGTGCTCAGCCGCTCGGTGCTCAGCCGCTCGGTGCTCAGCCGCTCGGTGCT
>JAUVBO010000029.1 GCA_030591195.1 Pseudomonadota bacterium | reverse complement strand
GCGATCGGGCTCGTAGATCAGCGACCAGGCGAGGTCGATGTTGAAGACCTTCGGCAGGAACAGGCTCACCTTGAGCGCGTTCGACGGGGCCTTGAGGTACTCGTCGTCCCGCCCGATGAAGAACGAGACCCAGTCCTTGGGAAAGAGGTCGTTGAGGAACAGCAGGTCGCCCGTCCCCCAGGTCAGCACCTGCCGGCCGACCTTGACGTCGAGGAAGCTCCAGGGCGAGAAGCTCACCAGCGCCTCGCGGATGTCGACGCTCACCGCGTTGGTCAATCCGTCGGCGAGCAGGTCGCCCTTGAAAGACAGCGAGCCCGCGTCGCGCTCGTGGCGGACCTCGAGACGAAAGCGCGCCTCGCCCATGTTGAACTCGTTGCGCGTCGTCGGGTCGTCGATCAGACGGCCCGATCCGGCGGCCTCGACGAAGCCGTGCAGCTCGACCGTCGGGGCGGTCTGGTCGTCGTCGTCATCGCCCCAGTCGTCGTCGCCAGCGTGGGCGACGCCGACGACGAGGACGAGCAGCAGGGCCGCCTCGAGGCCGCCACGGCTGCGCCTGGTTGGTTTCGTTGTCCGGCTGCCTCTTCTCATCGCTCGATCCCTTTCGCGTTGTCGGCGGGCACTGGGGCCACTGGGCACTAGCGCTTGCGGAACCACTTGCGCGGCGGGTTGCGCAGGGAGCGCTCGGCGAAGACCTGCAGGGGCACGTCGATGTTGTACTTGATGCCCTTCATCTCGGAGATCGTGTAGCCGCCCGAGGCCAGATCGCTGGCCTTCATCTTCGTCACCGTGGGCAGGCCGTCGACCGTCTCGACCTTGAGCGCCTCGATCCGGCGGTAGATCTTGCCCGCCTGGTCGACGTACTCCATCTTCAGCGGCAGGTAGCTGCTCTTGTCGATCCACACCGTGTAGCTCTTGAACTCGACCCCTCCGGCGCGCTTCGGCGTGGCCCGGACGACGTAGTGCTTGGCGGTGGTCTTGATCAGCTGGTGCCGGTCCTCGGCCAGCCCACGGCCCGAGATGTCCTCGTAGAGGAAGTGCGAGCCGACGAAGCTGGTGCGCTTGTCCGAGGCGGCGATGCGCTTGACCAGGTCGAGGGCCGGCAGGTACATCCAGCGGTCGTCGCCGCGCTTGATGTGCTTCGAGACGAGGAAGACCGTGCGGCGCACGTCTGCGGGGCGGGTGAAGAGCACCAGATAGTGCTGGTCTCCGCCCTTGGTGACGTTACGACGGAGGATCGTGAACTGGCGGACCCGCTTGCGCCCCTTGGCGTCGACGATGGTCATCCGGACCTTCGCCCGGCCGTCGCTGCCCTGGTAGTAGGCCGCGTTGCTCGCCTTCTGCACGATCGTCTTGACGTTCGCCGCGCGGGCGTCACCGGTGGTCAGCGCCAGCCCGGTGGCGATCAGTCCGAAGAGAACACTCTTGAGCGTGGTGCGGTTCATCGTGGCCTTCCTTTCCTCAGTTCCGTTCGAGCGCGAGCTCGTTGTTGCTTTCGTTGTTCGTTTGGGACACGGGGTGGTCAGCCTGCGGCAGCGGCTTGAGCCAGCGCGAGAGCAGGTTCATCGCCGAAGGCAGCAACACCAGCGTCACCGCCGACGAGACGGCCATGATCGCGGCCATGAAGAAGCCGACGGTGTTGTAGGGCACCAGCGGCGCGGCGAGCAGGGGCAAGAAGCCGAAGGCGATCACGATCGCGTTGCGGGCGATCGCCCGGCCGGGCCCGTGGTACATCGCCTCGAGCGTGGCGCGCCAGTCACCCAGGCGTTGCTGGATCCGGCGCGCGCGCTGGAGGAAGTGGATCGCGAAGTCCACCGACAGGCCGAGGGTCATCGCCGACAGCACCGCCACTGGCATGTCGTAGTCTTTGCCGAGCAGGCCGATCAGCCCGTAGATCATCGTGATCGTCACCGAGAGCGGGATCATCGACAGCAGCCCGAAGAGCACCGAGCGGAAGAGAAAGATCATCATCACCAGCACGATGACGAACGAACCGAGCAGGCTCTTGAGCATCCCGCTGACCATCGCCTGCTGCCAGACCACGTTGAGGTAGGTCATTCCGGCCCAGCGCACCTGCACGCCAGCGGGCGCCGGGTGCTGGTCGAGGTAGGTCTTCATCCGGTCGACGACGCCCATCATGCTCTGGTTGTCGCCGCTCTTGAGCTGGACCCAGACGGAGGCCTGCCGCATGTCCGGGGTGACGAAGTGCCAGAGGTCCTGGGGCCGGTGGGACGACTGGTATGTCAGCAGGCTCTGGGCCACCGCTCGGTCGGTCGCGGGCACCTTGTAGTACTTGGCCGAACCGTCGTGCAGGTCGCGGTAGAGGGTCTTGACCACATCGGCCAGCGAGGTGGTCTTGCCCACCACCGCGGACCGGCCGAGCTCGGCCTGCAGGCCGGCAAGAAACGCCAGCGCCGCCGGGCTCTGGAAGTACTTGTGGTCGGCCTGGCTCTGCTCCAGCGCACCCATCACCGCCTCCCAGGCGGCGTCCTGCCCCTCGGCCGCCCGCTCGAGCTCGCCGTCGACCTTCTCGATCAGCTGGGTCACGCGCTGGTCGAAGCGGTCGTCCTTGACCGCCGCGGCGATCGCCTGGTAGCGCGCGGCGACCCGCTTCGCGGCAGCCTGGTCCTCGGCCTTGGCCAGGGCGGCCGCGACCGCCCGCTCGAGCTTCAGCTCGGGCTCTGCGCCCTGCTTGGAGACGACCAGGTAGGCCGGGTAGGTGCCGGCGAAGTGCTTGTTCAGCACCCGGTCGGCCACGCGGAGCTCGTGGGTCGGCTTGAACCACAGCACCGGGTTGTCGTTGATGTTGATCTGGGAGATGCCGTAGGCGCTGATCGCCGAGAGCGCCACCATGCCGACGATCACCGCGTGGGAGTGGGACACCGACCAGCGGCCGACCCGCGGCAGCAGGCGGGCGAGCAGCCCGCGCGGCGCCTCGGGGGCCTCGCCATCGACGGGATCCTTGTCGTCGCTGCCCGGCAGGCGGGCGAGGGTCTTGTCGGAGAGGCTGGCGACGTAGGCCGGGATGAAGATCACGCTCAGCAGGAACGAGACCGCCACGCCGATCGCAACGAAGGCGCCGAAGACGCGCACCGGTGGAATCGGCGCCAGGGCCAGCGAGCCGAAGCCGGCGATGGTGGTCAGCGAGGTGTACAGCATCGGCGTGAAGAGCTTCTTCATCACGCCGTGCATCACCTGACGCTTGTCCGCACCGGCACGGTAGCTGTCAGAGAACTCGCTGAGGATGTGCACCGAGTTGACGACCGCGATCGGCATCAGGAAGATCGGGATCATCGAGCTCATGATGTGGACGGTGAAGCCGAGGCCGATCAGCGCGCCCATCGTGACCACGACGGTGGACATCGCCAGCAGCATCGGCGCGGTGATCAGCGGGATGCTGCGGAAGAACCACCAAAGGATGATGAAGATCACCAGCGCGGCCATCGGCGCCGAGATCGCCATCTGGACGAACATCTCGACGCCGAAGGTGTCCTCGGCCACCGGCAGGCCGGTGACGAAGTAGCGCTCGGCGCCGCTGTAGCCGGCGACCACCTGCTTGATCTCCTGGGAGATGCGGTGACTCTGGCTCTTGTCCGCGAGCGGCACGTACATCGCCACCGCCTTGCCGCTGTCGCTGACCAGCGTGCCCTTGAGCATCGACAGGCGCATCGCGTCGTCGCGCACCCTGCGCGCCTCGGCCCGGGTCACGGGGATCTTGTCCAGCAGCCAGGCGAAACGCACGGTCCCCATGCCCTCCGGGGTTACCTTGTCGACCGTCGAGGGTGACAGCAGGTCGCGCTTGATCACGCCGTCGATCTTGGCGATCGCCCGGCTCAAGGCGTGGATCCGGGCGAGGGACTGCGGGTTGAAGACGCCGTCCTCGTCCTCGTCGTTGACCACGCCCACCACGAGCATGTCGTGCAGGGCGAAGGTCTCCTTGCTCCGGTTGTGAAACAGTCGCTCGGCCTGATCGGCCGGCAGCATGTTCTGGGGATCGGTGTCGACCACCACCCGGACCATCTGCGAGCCGAGGGCGGCGACCAAGATCACGACCGTGAGAAAGACCTTCTTGGGGTGGGTGGTGGCGAACCGAACGATCCGATCTCTCATCGAGCTGTTCCTCCGTTGTCCAATACTCTGTCTCGCTTCCATCAGTAACTTGACTGTATGCACACATTCGCATATAGTCAAGTGCAAGGTTGAGAAAATTTGCATGCCCGTTGACTGTTACTGAACTACCCGGGAGAATAAGTATGGATTTCAAACAGGTGACATGGTCAGCCGGATGGGCCGCGCGGGATGATGAGCCAGCGATGACAAGCGACGAGGAGCTGACCGAGCTGGCGATCAGCGAGGTAGCCGCCCGGCTGCGGGCGATGGGTGACCCGTCCAGGCTGAGAATCCTCTATCTCTTGCGCGACGGCCCACGAACGGTTGGCGATATTGGCGGGTTGCTCGGCTGCTCCCAGCCCAACGTCTCGCGGCACCTTTCCCAGCTGCACCGAGCCGGGATGCTCTCCCGTCAGCAGGAGGGCAACCAGGTATATTACAGTGTCGCCGACGAGCGAGTGTTCGAGATCTGCGGCACCCTCTGCGACCGGATCAAGGCCGACCTCGAGAATCGCCAGCGTGGCATCGAGGCCACCGCCACCCGCCTCGACCCCCCTTCGCGAAGCGAGAAATGATCACCTGGGCGCACGCCACGCCTGGATCGCCGTCACGGCTCACGCGATGAAGGGCGCGCGTGAGGAGCTGCTCCAGAGCGGCCTCGACGACTACCTGCCCCAGCCGTTCTCCCGCGGGGAGCTGGCCGAGGTCATCGCCCGCGCGGTCCGCTGAGCCCTGGAGTGCTCAATAGCAGAGGCCCGACTCGACGTCGCAGTACTCGTTGACCGGGTCGTCGCAGTCCTGGGTGGTCTTGCAGGGCTTGATGCAGTTGCCGAAGACGGTGGGTGAGCACTTGGTGTACTCGGGCACCTTGCAGTCGATGTCGTCGTCACAGCTACAGCTCTTGACGCTGCCCGCTTCCTTGCAGATCGAGCCGCGGCGATCGCCGGCGCAGTCGGCGGCGGTCTTGCAGTAGCAGAGGTTCTTCGCGGTATCACAGAAGGGCCCACGGGAGCTGGGGTTGGCGCGACAGTGGGCATCTTCGAGGCACGGCGTGCAGAGGTTGTTTCGCGCCGGATCCCTGACGCAGTAGATCTGGTTTTCTTCCTGGCAGGAGGCCTCGCAGCCGCTCGGCGCGCAGTCCTTGGTGCTCTCGCAGGGGCCGAGGCCGTCGCAGTTGTGCATCCCGCTGGGACACGGCTGACAGGTCAGCTGGCTCGAGTCGCAATACTGCTCGTGGCTCGGGCAGGCGTTGGCCGCCGTGGCGCTGCACTGGCCGGCCCCGCCCCCGCAGCTCGCGTCGTCGCTCTCGCAGCCGTTGGTGCCGAGCCCGTCGCAGTCGTGCTTGCCGGCCGGGCAGCTGGTGCAGCGCAGGGAGATCGCCTCGCAGAAGCTGGCCTGGCTGCCGCAGGCGGACTTGGTCGCCGGATCGCAGATCGAGGCGTTGCACTGGCCGCCGCTACACTGACCGTTGCACTCGCATCCGTCGCCGCCGGGCAGGCCAATGTTGCCGTTGCAGTCGGCGAACGGCGCGATGCAGCTACAGCCGCCGCCCGCCTGCTGGGTGGTGTTGGCGCCGCATGGCGTCGCCCCGAGGCAGCTACCCTGGGGGGTGCAGCACCTGCCCAAGGCGTCGGGCGCGTAGCCCGCCGGGCAGGTGGGAGCGTTGTTGCTGTTTTCACTGCAGGCAAGCAGGCCCAGCGCGAGCAGCGCGCCGAGCGTGGAGATTCCGGCCAGTCGGGACATCGGAGGACGCGCTCCTGCGTTCGGGGGGTTGAGATCCATCGTCCCCGAGGCGCGAGCAGTGGTCAAGCCGGCAGCGCGGCGTCGAATAGCGCAGCCATTCCCTGGCGCTGAGACGATCAGCGATGTTTTGCGCGCGACCATCAGCGCGGACGAGCCACGGCAGGGAAAGCCATGGAGGAAACGATGTCCCGCAAGACCACCGCGATGCTCGTCGCTGCAGTCACCTGCTTGCTCACCGCTGGCGCGGCCCGGGCCAGGCTGAACCAGGCCAACCCCTACCGCCCGGTGGGCCGGGGCATGACCCCGATCGGCAAGATAACCAACAAGGCCGGTCGAACCCGGGGATATCTCTACCAGGCCAAGACCGGTACGCCCTATGCCGTGTTCAACAACGGCGCGATGGTCAGGATCGGCCAGACCCGGGCGCTCGAGGTCGGCTCCCACGGCGCGACCCTCTCGGGCAAGCGGCTGCTGGCGGCCAACCCGCCAGTGTCGGGTCAGGGGCTGCTGTACTACTCACCCGGCGCCAAGCAGGGCAAGGACCTGCTCAAGGTGTCGCTGTTCAAGGGCGTGACGACCTCGCCGATCCCTGGCGTCAGCCACGAGCCGATCAAGACCCCGAGCGGCAAGGTCGTGCCCCAGTGGCCCCGCGGGGGCTACTTCCTCGCGGTGCAACCGCTCAAGGCCGCGTGGCGCTTCAACACTACCGGCGAGAGCGTCTACCTCAAGCCGGGCGTGATCGACCGGAAGAAGTAGGCCTCCGGCGAGCGGTCAGAAGCTGCTAACATCACCCGCGTCGCGCGTTCGCCTCGGACGCGCGGCGGGCTTCATCGTCGGAGCCACGCCCGCCGCGGGAGGTGAGAGCATGAGAGTGTGGACCTCGTCGTCGCCGGCATCGCGCCGGCTCGGTTCATGCCTGCTCGGTGGCGTGCTGCTCGCGACGGTGCGCTGCGACAGCGGCAGCGAGCCGCCGGCCGACGACGGCCTCGCGGCTCGCGACGCGGCTCGCGACGCAGGGACGGACCAGGGACCGAGCGGGCCAGATCGAGGTCCGGGCGACGGCGACCCCGTCCCGGGCGACGTCGGACCCGAGCCCGACCTGCCAGCGAGCGACACCAACAACCCGTTCGCCGGGGTGAGCTGCAGCACCCCGCCGCCGGCCGGAGCCAAGCTCGCGGCGCCGCCCAAGCCCTACAGCGGCGGGACGTGCCCCCAGATTCTGCCGGGCTACAACGACCTGGTCACCAAGGGCAACCAGCGGCGATTCCTGCTGGTGGTGCCAGCCAACGCCAAGCCGGACGAGACCTTCCCGGTGGTCTTCATGTGGCACTGGCTCAAGGGCAAGGCCAAGAGCTTCCTCGAGCAGGGAGAGGTGCAGCAGGCGGCCGACAAGCAGCGCTTCATCGCGGTGATCCCCGAGGCGAAGGGCGACCTGACCCTGCTCGGCCAGGTCGAGCTGCCCTGGCCGTTCACGACCCTCGACCCGGACGCGCGGATGGCCGAGGAGTTCGCCTTCTTCGACGACATGCTCTCCTGCGTCTCGGCCCAGTACCCGGTGAACAAGGAGTGCGTCTCGAGCGTCGGCGTCAGCGCCGGCGCGCTGTTCACCGTCCAGCTCGCGGTGGTGCGCAGCCAGCACCTGTCGTCGGTCGTCTCGCTGTCAGGCGGCAGCGGCGGGGGTGGCGGGGTCAACGACTTCATCCGGCCGTGGATCCCGCCGCCGCGCAAGATGCCGGTGCTGGTGCTCTGGGGCGGCCCGGCCGACAGCTGCGTGCTGCTCAACTTCCAGACCGCCTCGCAGCAGCTCGAGCAGGAGCTGGCCGCGGGTGGCCACTTCTTCGTCGAGTGCATCCACAACTGCCAGCATGGCGAGCCTCCCCTCGCCCCTCCGGACGGGATCGCGAAGTACACCGGCATCTGGGAGTTCGCCTTCGTCCATCCCTTCTGGCTGCCGGCCGGCGCCTCACCGCTGCACGGCCAGAGCGAGCCGGTGAGCTACCTCGACTGGTGCGGCATCGGCGCCGGTAGCGCCACCCTGCGCACCGGCGAGTGCGATCCGCCCGGCTGCCCGATCTAGCGCGACAGCGATGAAGACCTACCTCGACTGCGTGCCCTGCTTCGTCAACCAGGCCCTGCGCTCGGCGCGGCTGGTCAGCGACGATCCGGTGGTCCACCAGCGGGTGCTGCGATCGGTGCTCGCCGCCACCGCCGAGATCGATCTCGACCAGTGCCCGCCGGCCATGGGCCGGCAGATCCACCTCTTCATCCGCGAGGCCCTCGGCGACGACGACCCCTACCGGGAGATCAAGCGCCGCTTCAACGCCAAGGCCGCGCGCATGCTGCCCGAGCTACGACAGCGGGTCCGCGCCTCGTCCGACCCCTTCGACGCCGCGGTGCGCGTGGCGATCGCGGGCAACATCATCGACTTCGGCGTTCCCGGCGCGGTGATCGACGACGAGCGGCTGGCCTCCACCGTCGAGCGCTGCTTCGAGGCCGCGCTCGATGACGAGGCCCTCGCCCTGCTGCGCGAGGCCGTGAACCGCGCGAGCTCGGTGCTGCTGCTGGCGGACAACGCCGGCGAGGTGTTCTTCGACCGGCTGCTGCTCGAGCAGCTGGGCGCCGCGGCACCCGCCGCGACCCTCACCGTGGCCGTGCGCGGCGGGCCGGTGATCAACGACGCGACGGCGGCCGACGCCCAGCAAGCGGGCCTCGACCAGCTCGCGACGCTGATCGACAACGGCTACGATGCGCCGGGCACGATCCTCGAGCACTGCTCGCCGAGCTTTCGGCGCGCCTTTGACGAGGCAGATCTGGTGATCGCCAAGGGCCAGGGCAACTTCGAGACCCTGGCCGAGTCCACGCCCCGCGAGGTCTTCTTCCTGTTCCAGGCCAAGTGCACCGTGGTCGCCCGGCACGTCGGCGTGGCCAATGGCACCCCGGTCGTGGCTCGGCGATCCCCCTCCTCGCTCAGAAGCGAACCTTCAGGCTGCCACCAGCCACCCCCACGGTGACCGAAACCGGCGAAGGATCGGCCTGCTCGTGGTCGAAGTCGGTGAAGTAGTAGATCACCGCGGTGCCCACCACGGCGGCCGCGCCCACGCCCATCGCCACGCTCGAAAAGGTGGTCAGGGGCTCCCCGCTGTCCTTGAGCTGCCGCCGACGCTCGATGCTCGTCGCCGGGTCCTTGTACTCCGAGCTCTTGTCGAGGGCGATACCCCTGCTGATCACCGCCGAGATCAGCACCGCCGAGCTCACGCCCACGGCCGTCCAGAACCAGTAGGGCCGCAGCCGCCTGCGCCAGGCGTCAGCCGGGTAGCCGAGCTTCACCCCCACCTCGCCAGCGGCGCCATCAGCGACGAACCGCAGCGTCACGCGCTCACGCGACGACCACCGCGGCGGCAGCCACCGCACGGCATATTCGCCGACACCCGTATGACTGACGGGGCCAAGACGCCCCGCCGGCGACGACGCGCGGGGAGAGCTGGCCGCATCGACCGGGGAGCCGAGGGCGTCGAAGACCCGCGCGCGGACCACCAACGGCGCGTCGTCGTCGGTGGTCGCCGGAGCGCTGAGCGCCACCTTGGCCGGTGGCCCGACGAGGCGCTCGACCGCCACCCTGGCGGTGGAGATGCCGTCGGCCAGCGACGCGGTGGCGGAGAGGGTGCCGGGCTTGCCAGCTGGCACCGAGATCCGCGCCAGCCACAGGCCCTCGCCGAGCCGTGAGGGCGCCGCCGCATCCAGGCCGGTGATGCGCGGTGCCTCGGCCTCGCCGCGGACCGTCCCGTCGGGGGCGATGGTCAGCATCAACATCCGCACCCGGCTCGGCTTCACGCCCACTACCCGAGTCGGCCAGACCACCGCGTGCAGCCGTGGAATCGGCGGCAGCTCGAGGTCTACCTCGCGCCCGCGACCGTCGACGCCGTGGCTGACGCCGGGCGGCACGATCACCTTGACCCGTGCCCGACCGCGGCCATCGGCTCGCACCGGGCCGAAGGTCCGCTCGCCAATGCGAACCGTGACCTCCACCCGACGCTGGGTCTTGACCTTCGCCTCGCCGCGTCCCCACAGGGGCAGCAGGGTCCAGCCCACCGCGGCCGGCTCGTCGGCGCCGCCGTCGCTGACCGCCGAGATGATCGCCACCTGGGGATGGAAGGACGACGGGCAGTGGTAGCTGGCGGTCCACCGACCGGGGCTGACCCGCTTCAGGCCATCGACGCGGCCGACGTTGGTGCCCAGCCGGATCCGCTCCACCGCGGTCGGACCCGCGATCTTGAGCCCCACCTGTTGCTGCTCGCCGAGCACCAGGTGACCGGCGGACGCTCGGATCTTGAGCCGCCCGGGCTTCACCGGGCCGGCGACCGCCGGCTCGGCGAGCGCGACCAGCGCGACCGCCAGGAACACCCAGCCGGTGGCGAGCGGTGCTACTTTCCCCATCGGATATTGATATCCGTGATCTTGCCGCGCGGTGGCGGCTTCTTCGGCCTCGGCCCAGTCGGTGCCGGTCGATAGACGTAGGTCAGCTCGCCCTCCCTGCGCTTGCCCTCAGGGCTCTCGGCCACCACCCGGACGCGGGTCGCGCCAGCTGCAAGGACAATCTTAGCGGAAAACCGGCCTCGTTTGTCGGGCGCGATCGCCTGGTCACCGACCAGCAACCGGTTGCCCGGCTGGGTCCGCCCGCTGAGCTTGACACTCGGCTGCTTGACGCGGTGACGGCGTCCCATTCCGGCGATCGAGAGCAGGACGTCTTTCGGGATCGCCAGCGGATCGCTCGGCGCCTGACCACTCAGGGCCACCGACCGCTCGCCGGCTCGCACCTTGACCGCCTTGCCCGCCGACGAGATGCTGACCTCGCCCTGGCGCGCGGCCACCGCCAGGGAGCGCTTGGTGGCCACCACGCCGAACCGACCCGCGCGAGCGCGCACCTTGGCCGTGCCGTCTCGCCCCTCGATCTGGATCACCCGCTTGCCATCGTCGCGGTAGTCCACCGACAGGCGCCCTTCCTTGAGACGGAAGCGGTGGGTCGCCTCGGTGATCTCGCGAACCGACAGCTCGGACGACCCGGCGACCTCGAGGCGGGATCCGGTCCCCACGGAGAGACGGGCCGCCGCGTCCGGCCCGGTCCGCACCGACTCAGCGCGTGACAGCCGGTCACCGACGCGGGCTGGTCGCCAGGTCTCACCGGGCGCCTGCCGCTCGACCCGGCCGCTGATCGAAGTCACCTGCACCGGATCTCTCAGGCTCTCGGCCGAGTCCACTCGACCCGCGTCGGGGGCGCGCTGCACCGACGCCCGATCGATCTCGAGCCTGCCGGGCGCTCCGGTCTCCGGGACCAGCTGGCTCACCGCGAGCCAACCGCCGATGATCAGCGCCAGAGCGACGCCACCGAAGAGCACCAATCGCCGGATCAATGGATCCCCTCACTCCTGGGGGCCTTGGCTCGGCCAAGCCCGAACGCGTTCGGTCTGCCTCCTGATACGCCCCCGCAGCCCCTTTATTCTACAGGTGAAGCTGCTTGCGCAACCCTGGGAAATACAGGTTGAACTCGGTCCCCTCG
>JAUVBO010000297.1 GCA_030591195.1 Pseudomonadota bacterium | reverse complement strand
GGTCAGGCCCAGCGCGTATTCGGAGGAGTAACGGAAGTAGCGCCGGATCAGCTCCTGCTTGGCCGCCGCCGCGGCGACCTCCTCGTCGACGATCGCGAACCCGGCGCGGTTGACCCCCATGTCCGTCGGGGACTGATAGAACGACTCGCCACCGGTGATCTTCTCCAGGATCCGCTTCAGCAGCGGAAAGGCCTCGATGTCGCGGTTGTAGTTGATCGCCGTCTCCCCGTGGGTCTCGAGGTGGAACGGATCGATCATGTTCACGTCGCGGAGGTCCGCGGTGGCCGCCTCATAGGCCACGTTCACCGGGTGGCGCAAAGGGAGATTCCAGATCGGGAAGGTCTCGAACTTTGCGTACCCCGCCTCGATACCGCGCTTGTAGTCGTGGTAGAGCATGTTGAGGCAGGTGGCCATCTTGCCGCTGTTGGGCCCCGGCGCGTTGACCACCACCAGCGGCTGGCTCGTCTCGATGTAGGGGTTCGCCCCGTAGCCGTCGTCGCTGACGGTCCGATCGACGTCCACCGCGTAGCCTTCGATCGGGCGGTGGGTGTAGACGCGAACACCGCGACGTTCGAGCTTGTTCATGAACGTCACGGCGGCGGGCTGGCCGGTGAAGCGCGTGATCACCACGGCCTGGACGTTGAGCCCCCACTCTCGCAGGTCGTCGATCAGCTTGAAGGTGTCCGAGTCGTAGGTGATGCCGAAGTCGGCGCGCACCTTCCGCCGCTCGATGTCGCCAGCGAAGATGCAGAGGATGATGTCTGCCTTGTCCCGGAACTTGTGCAGCAGGCGCATCTTGACGTTCGGATCGAATCCGGGGAGTACCCGCGACGCGTGGTAGTCGAAGAGCAGCTTGCCGCCAAACTCCAGGTAGAGCTTGCCGCCGACGCGCCCGATGCGTTCGTGGATCGCCTCGGTCTGCTCGGCGAGGTACTTCTCGTTGTCGAAGGCTATCTTTTTCGTCATCAACGTCTTTCCGTGGTGGTGTGGAACCGCGCCGGCAGGGAACCTATCACGAGCCGACGGCAAGCTCACCCCGCCCGGGCGGGTGGGAGCGCTCGGGCAGCGCCATCAGCAGCACCAAGCCGGCGTTTTCGTCGACGTCCGAGATCATCTCCGATACGTCCGCACGCGCCGCGTCGCGCCGTGCAGCGGTCTTGTCGCCTCGTCCAGCAACTCGAACTCGGCGTTCTCCAGCACCTTGCACGACGCGGCGTTGTCGCGGGCCACGATCCCGAGGACGCACGGGAGACCGAACGTGAGGGTTCCCCACTCGACCACGGCACCGACCGCCTCGGTGGCGAGTCCTCGGCCCTGGTGCGCGTCCTCGATCGCGTAGCCGATCTCGACGCCGTCCGGGCAAGGGCTGAGCCCCACGTGTCCGACCAGCTCGCCGTCGTCGCGCAGGCAGACCCCAAGGACCAGCGGCGCCTTCACCGGCGCGGCCGGGTTCTGGTACTGCTCGATGAGGTAGCTCAACACGCGCGACGCTGCGTCTTCGTCCTGGTAAACTTGGTCGGGGATCCACTCGCGCATGCCGCCCTCCTGGCTCATCGAAAACACCTTGGGCGCGTCCTCCAGAGTGAAGTGGCGCAGAGACAGCGTCTTCGTTTCGATCGGCAGCGGCATCTCACTCATCAAGCTCTCGGGGCGCCCCATTATATGACAGTGTAGACGAGCTCCGCTGCTTCCGGACCCATCGGGATCCGGCGCCACGCGTTGACACCCGCCGCACCGGCGCGACAAAATCGCTGCCCCGGCGCGCTGGCGGTCGCCGACCCGATTCGCCGCTCCGCTGCGGCAAAGGGTGCCCGACGATGGAAATACACGGCTCTGCATCGGTCCTTCCTGTGAGCGCGGGTCGCTGGCTGCGCTGTGGCGCGGCCCCGATCCTCGCCGCGCTCGTGGCTTGCAGCGGCCCGCCGACAACCCTGGCGGACCTGGGCGGCAGCCGCGATGGCGGCAGCCGCGATGGTGGCGACGCCGGTGGCGACGCCGCGCCCGCGCCCCCCTTTCAGGTGCGCGAGAGCGTGGAGCAGCTGCACGTCACCCACGCCTCGCCGGGGACGACGCTGATCCTCGAGGACCGCTCGGGCGTCGAGCTGCAGCGCGGGACCGTCGGCGACCTGGGCAGCCTGATGTTCCGCAAGGTGTCCCCCGGCGAGGGCTACGTCGTCCGCGCCGCGAGCGAGCCGGCCGCCGAGGTCGGGCCGCTCAGGGTGCTGTCGATCCCCGACAGCCTCCCATCGCAGTCGTTCTACCAGCGCCAGCAGCTAAACCCGGGCTTCGGCTACCTCAGCACGCGCGACGGCACCACGCTGTCGGTCTACGTCACGCTCCCCGGACCTGCCGAGGACGGGCCGTACCCGACGGTCGTCAGCTACTCGGGCTACGCCCCCTCGCGGCCCGGCGAGCCGGTGGGCGACTTCGGCGCGCTGTGCAAGGAGCTACCGGCCCTCTGTGACGCGCCCAACGACCCCGGGGCGCTGATCGCCGCCCTCCTCGGCTACGCGACGGCGAGCGTCAACATCCGCGGCACCGGCTGCTCGGGCGGCGCCTGCGACTTCTTCGAGCCGCTGCAGCTGCTCGACGGCTACGACGTGATCGAGACGGTGGCCGCGCAGCCGTGGGTCCTCGGTCACCGCGTCGGCATGGTTGGGCTCTCCTATCCGGGCATCACGCAGCTCTTCGTCGCCTCGGTGCGACCGCCCAGCCTGGCGGCGATCACCCCGCTGTCGGTCATCGGCAACACCGCCACCACCCTGCTGCCTGGCGGCATGCTCAACGACGGCTTCGCGCTGAGCTGGGTGATCAACGTGCTCGACAAGGCCGAGCCCTACGGCCAGGGCTGGGAGCAGGCCCAGGTCGATGCCGGCGACACGGTGTGCGCCGAGAACCAGCTCTTGCACGGCCAGAAGGTCGACAACGTCGAGCAGGCCAGGAACACCCCATACTACGATCCCGAGGTCACCGACCCGCTCAACCCGACGCTGTTCGTCGATCGGATCGACGTCCCGGTGTTCATCGCCGGGGCCTACCAGGACGAGCAGACCGGCCCCTTCTTCTCGGCGCTGCTCGATCGCTTCACCGCGTCGCCACTGCTGCGGGCCACCGTCTACAACGGCGTGCACGTCGATGCCTTCGCTCCGCAGATCGTCGGCGAGTGGAGCGCCTTTCTCGATTTCCACGTGGCGCGGAAGATCCCCGCGGTCAAGCCGGTGGTGCGCCAGCTCGCCGGCCTGCTCTTCGCGAGGATCTTCGGCGCCACCCTCGCCATTCCCGACGATCGCTTCGGCTCCTACGGCAGCTACGATGAGGCCTACGCGGCCTACCGCGCCGAGCCCGCGCTGCGGGTGATCTTCGAGAGCGGCGGCGGCGCGGATCCCGGCGCGCCCGTCGGCACCTTCGAGCGGAGCTTCTCCGGCTGGCCGCCGGTCGAGACCCAGGCGCTGCGCTTCTACTTCCACACCGACGGCAGCCTGCGCGCCGCCGCGCCCGACGGCAGTGACGACGGCGCGTCGCAGTTCACGCTCGATCCCGGGGCGGGCGAGCGCGGCATCCTCGGCCCAGGCGCCAGCGTGGACGACAAGCTGCCCGCCTACGACTGGCGCGCCCCGCCCGCGGGTCAGGTGGCCAGCTGGCTGACCGAGCCGCTCGCCGCCGATCTCGTGCTGCTCGGCACCGGCAGCGTCGACCTCTACCTGCGCTCCAACGTCGACGACGCGGATCTCGAGGGGAACCTCAGCGAGATCCGCCCCGACGGGCAGGAGATGTACGTGCAGAGCGGCTGGCTGCGCGCCAGCCAGCGCAAGCTCGCCGACGGCTCCACCGAGCTACGGCCGGACCCGACGCAGCTCGAGGCCGACGTCGCCCCGCTGCCCGCCGGGGAGTGGACGCTGGTGCGCGTGCAGCTCGCCGCCTTCGGCCACGTCTTTCGCTGCGGCTCGCGCATCCGCCTCGCCGTGGACACGCCCGGCGACAGCCGCGCGGATTGGCGCTTTCGCCTCGAGACCTTCCCCGTGGCGGCGGTGCACCAGGTGGCGCACTCGGCGGCCTACCCCTCGAGCGTGGCGCTGCCGCTGCTCGAGGGCGTGACCGCGCCCACGCCGCTGCCCGCCTGCCCTTCGCTGCGCGGCCAGCCCTGCCGGGCCTACACGCCGGTGCCCAACACTCCCGCGCCCTGACCTCGCCACCCCTTCCCTCGAACACGCCTGTTTCTACGCGATCTTCGCCAAATTACCTCTGAGCAGCTGTCAAACTACAGGCAAAATGAGCGATATTCTGTTAAATGAGTGTTTGAGGGACGTTGGGCATGGACTGGATAGGCGTTTTCGACACCCTGAGCCGGAAGAAGCGGCTCTTCCCCCATCAGTCGAGCGGCTGGAAGGACATCGGGACCGTTGAGGAATGGGATGAGTATGTGTTGGACGTCATCGGGGATCGTGTTCCCCCGCGGGGATCGGTCTTCGAGGCGGGGTGCGGGTGTCTGGCTTTTCTCGGGGCGGTGCGGCGGCGCCATCCGATGATCAGGATCGCGGGCATGGACGCCTCCCTCGAGTGCATCGAGAGGATCCAAAGGGAGCTGGCCACCTCGGCTGACGCCGCAAACTTCTACCGGGGCCACCTTCCGCGGGATCTCCACCGTATCCCCGATCAACAGTACGACGTCGTCGTCAGCAACAGCGTCTTCCAGTATCTCGGAGGGAAAGAGGATGCCGTCCGGACGGTCGAGGAAATGCTCAGGATCGCCCGTCCGGACGGAACGGTCATCGTCGCTGATGTCTGCGACGAAACCGAGAGAGAGAAGAACGACGAGAACATGAGAGAACTGTGGCCTTCCTACGGCACGCCAGGAGGTCTTCCCGCCCACACCTACTTCGCCCGTGGATGGTGGGAGCGCTTCGCCGGGGAGGAGGTAGTGCGGGAAATCCGCAGCAGCGGCGCCCCCCGCTACTGGCGTCGCCAGTACCGGTACAACGTCTACCTGGTCAAGCTGCCGAGGGGTTGCGACACCGGGAACCAGCACAGCGCCGGCAGAGCGTGATGAACAGATGAGGTTCGAGTACCGCTGCATCGAAGACCTGCCCCGGCTCTCCTGGGCGGCTCGGGTCGAGCGGGGGCGGGACACCGTGACGTTGTGGCACGGTCCCTGGGTCGAGAGCAGGGAGGCGTTCTTTGTCGAGGGCTCCTGGGACGGGCCGTTCGAGGAGGGATCGTTCGACACCTCCTGCCTCTTGATGGGGAGCGGTGGAAGGGCCCTGAAGGACGAGGTCCGGTTCGCCGCCCCCGGCCACACCCTGGAGCGGATCTGCACCCTGCGGCTCGGCGAGCGCCTCTTCGTGTCAAACTCCCTGTCGTTCTTGCTGGAGAGAGCCGGCGCGAGGCTCGACATCGGCTATCGGCGTTACCGGAACGACCTCTTG
>JAUVBO010000521.1 GCA_030591195.1 Pseudomonadota bacterium | reverse complement strand
GATCTCGTTGGCGCCCTGGAAGCGGTCGTCAACGTTGCGCGCGAGGGCCTTCATGATGATCTGCTCGAGGTCCGCGGTGATCGCGGGGTTGTGCGAGCTCGGCGGGACGACGTCGGCGTTGCGTACCTTCTCCAGTACGGCAAAGTCGCCGTCGCCGGTGAACAGCCGCTCGCCGACGCACATCTCGTAGAGCAGGGTGCCGAGGGCGAAGAGGTCCGAGCGGCTGTCGAGGGGGAGGCCCCGTACCTGCTCGGGCGACATGTAGCCGAACTTGCCCTTGAGCACGCCGGCCTGGGTCTTGGAGGATCGGCTGACCGCGGTGGCGATGCCGAAGTCGATGATCTTCACCTCGCCCTCGTAGGAGACGAGGATGTTCTGCGGGCTGACGTCGCGGTGGATGATGTTGAGCGACCGGCCCTCGGCGTCCCGCTTGCGGTGGGCGTAGTCGAGCCCCTCGCAGACCTTGGCCGCGATGAAGGCCGCCATCGGCAGGGGCATCCGTCGACGCAGGCGCCGGAAGCGGTTCTGCAGCTGGAGCGTGTCCTTGCCCCAGACGAACTCCATCGCGATGAAGTGGTTCTTGCCGATCTTGCCGAGCTCGAAAATCTGGCAGACGTTCGGGTGAGAGAGCTGGCCGGCGATCTTCGCTTCATCGATGAACATCTCGATGAATTCTTCGTCCTCCGCCATCGAGGGCAGGATCCGCTTGATCGCCAGGATCTTCTCGAAACCTTCGAGGCCAAAGGACTTGGCCTGAAACACCTCGGCCATGCCGCCGACACTGATGCGGTCCAGCAGCAGGTACTTCCCAAACGCGACAGGTCTCTTCATATGACCGAAGGCTCGGAATCAATTGTAGCCCCGCGACCGAGGGCTGCCAACATCAAAACTCGTAGTGTGGCCTACAAACCGTGGGCTGTAGCCCACAGGGTTGCGTACCGCTCCCGTGGGATATTTGATGATTTTATTGCATTTCGGGGGCAGATGCGAAAAAGATAGCGACGAGGGATCAGCGCCAGCGAGCTAATTGTCAGTTATTATAAACAGTTCACCGCATTAGTCCGGTGCGCATTTGTAATCGCCATGACAAACTGGTGTTGGGCCGGGACGGCGCCAATGTGGGTCGTGGCCCCCGATAATAGTAGTATAGACCATCGATGATTCCGTAGACGACCAGGCCGGCGAGCGCCGCGAAGCTCACGGCGTTGACGACGGTCAGCGATTCGGCGGCTTGCTCGCGTTCGCGGAACTCCCCCGTCGGGCCGGCCCAGCTGTAGAGCAAGGCAGCGGTGGTGATGCTGGTCGCGGCGAGACCGAGCTCGGCGCCGAGCAGCACGTAGCCCTTGGTCCGCTGTCCGTTCTGGAACTGGCCCCAGGGCACGAGCAGGTTGGTCAGCGCCGAGCCTTTCGGAGCGCTGCGTCGGGCGACCTGGTCGAGCTCCTGGCCGAAGCGGTGGCGTACCGTGGCGAAGAAGGTCACCACCTCGGGCCGGACGAACGACGGATCGAGGCGGGACTGCGGGTCGAGACGCAACAGGTGGCGAAAGGCTCGTTCGGATCCCACCCGGGCGCCGGTGAGGTAGAGCGTGGTGCCGTAGATTCGCAGGGCCTCGAGCTGATCGTCGCGGTCTCTGAGCACCCGGGCCTCGACCAGCGGCCGCAGCACCGCGGCGGCCTGGCGGTAGCGTCCCTCGACGTAGAGGTCGATGGCGGCTCGCAGCAGCCGCCGGGCAGCCGTGGTCGGGGCCCGTTCGCTGCCTCTGGTGCCGCTCGCCGCGACTGGGTTGGCCGCGGCGGGTTGGCTCGCGGGTTGGCCCGCGGGTTGGCTCGCGGGTTGGCTCGCGGGTTGGCTCGCGGGTTCGGCCGCCGCCGCCCCGCCGCCGAGCGCCGCGGCCAGCAGCGCTGCGAACATCGCGACATTCTTGCTGCCTACCGTCTTCGTTGCCCCCATCGCGTCAGACTGCCTCCATTCGATCAGGGTCGTGGAACGCGCAGCGTGAAGCTGCCGTCGGCTGCGGTGCGGGCCTCGTCGATCACCTCTGCTCCCGGGCAGTCGCTGCTGCTGCACCGGATCCGGATCAGCGCCCCGGCGAGCGCCGCGTTGCCCGAGGTCTTGATCTGGCCGCTGAGGGTCACCGCGCGGGGCAGGACGAGTTGGTCGAGGCTCTTGGAGCCGGCCATCGTCACCGCCGGCAGCAGCAGCGGGCCGAAGGTCTCGCCGCCCGTGCCGTGCAGCGGACGGATCACCAGCGTGTAGCTCTGGGCGTCGTCGATCTGCAACGCGAAGTGGCCCTGGTCGTCGGTCTGGCTGTCGAAGGTCTCGAGCGCGCCGCGGGCGCTGATCCGTGCCGGGGCCGGCATGCCGTTGAATCCGACCACCATCCCGGACAGTGAGACCCGCGCGCCGAGCGCCAGCGTCGGCGGGTCGAGGGCGGTCTGATCGTCGATCAGCAGCTGGCGCACCGCGCGGCCCTGGGCGTCGCTCTCGCCGTCGGCGGGCAGCAAGAGCACCTCGTAGCTGCCCCGCGGCACCTGCACCGGTCCGCCGCTCTGCTCGAGATCGACGATCGACCCCTGGGCGTCGGTGGAGAGCACCCGGCGGTAGTGGCCATCGGCGCTGAAGCTCGCGCCGGCGACATCCAGCTGGCCCACGTCGGCGATGGCATCGGAGCGGAGGACCAGCGTCACGGCGGCGGCGGGCGTCTTGCCATCGGCGAGGGTGACCTGGCCTGCCAGCTGCACCAGCTGCGGCGGCTTGAAGGTGAAGACCCAGCCGTCGGCCGGACCGTCGAGCGCTAGCCCGCTGCCGGGACCGACCACCGCCAGCGGAAACGCGCTGCCCTCGGGTGGGGTCACCGTGAGGCGGGCCCGTCCCGGTCGCGCGAGAAGGGAGAATGCGCCGCCGGCGTCACTGTGGCCCACGGTGGAGGGGACCGTGAGGCTGCTCTGGTCGTCGATGGTGTGCAGGGTCACCACGACACCGTCGAGGGGCGCACCGCCGCCCTGAGTCACCGTGCCCCGAACGGCCAGGCCCTCGTCGAGGCCCACCTGCCAGTGCGGGCCGACGGTGGCCTCGTCGAGGCCGGTCTGTACCGCCGGGGCGACCTTGTCACCCTCGGGGATGATCAGCGCGTCGAAGGCGCCGCTGAGCCGGATCGTTGCCTCGCCTCGGTCGAGGTAGATGTCGCGGGGCAGGGCCTGCTGGTCGGCGCGGGTCAGGCGGATGAACGCTGGCAGCAACTCGGCGGTGCCGCCAGCGCCGTCGAGCTGTCGGCGCACCTCGAGCCTGACCTCGACCCCTTCCTTGACCACCCACAGCAGGCCGGTCTTGTCGCCGCCGCCGACGCGCTCGACCCAGTCCACCGGCGGAGCCCCGGTGGCCGGCGGCGGGTAGATCCGCGCGGTGTAGGTCAGGTCGGCCCCGCCCGTGGCGGTGAGCGAGACGCTGGCCTCCAGCTCGCGGCCGTCCTCGACCTGTGCGCGGCACCCGACGGTGTAGGTCCCAGCCCCGTGGTCGAGGGCGAAGCTGATCCGGGTGCCACCCTCGTCGACCGGCTCGAGCGCGGCCCCGTCGGGACCGCTGACGGTCCAGCGGTAGCCAGTGACACGGTAGGCGTCGCGGTCGACCGCGGCGCTCATCAGCGCCCGCTCGCCGACCTCGGGGCTGATGCTGCTCTCGATCGCGATCGACAGCTTCGATGGCCCGCTGTCGCCGCAGGTCTCGCAGCTGGCGGCGTCGTCCGCCATGCCACAGCCCGTCTGTCCGAACCAGCCAACGGCCAGCGCGACGGCGACCCAGGGATGGCACAGCACGCGTTTCATCGGAACTCCACCAGCCAGGTGACCCAGTGATAACAGCCGCCTCCGTCGTCCGAGCTGCAGAGCAGCTCCTCGGCGGCGCAGGCGCTCGCGTCGCCGTGTCCATCGTCGACCGAGAGCCGCAGGTAGAACGACTCGCCCGGTCGGGCGAAGTCCGGCGGCAGCGAGAGGGTCCGGCCCGGCTGGGTTGGCAGCGGCGCGTAGGGACCCTCCGGCGCCGCGCTGGTCGACCAGAAGTAGCGGTGCTCGGCGACGTCGTCGACGACGTGGATCGCGTCGAAGGTCCGGCCGACCTCTGCCGGCTCGGGGTCGGCTCGGTAGAGCACCAGCACCTTGGGCG
>JAUVBO010000155.1 GCA_030591195.1 Pseudomonadota bacterium | reverse complement strand
AGCGCGAGATCGAGGTCCAGTTGGTCGAAGCCAGCGCCGCGCTCTCGGCCAACGACGCCCAGAGAAAGGCCGTCGAGGACAGCGAGCTGATCACGGTGCGCCTACAGACCGAGGTGGTCCAGGCCAGTGGAACTGTCGGCCGGTTCCTCTCCGTGGTCCGCAAGGGCGACGAGGAGGCGCTGCTGCCCCACGGCGCGACGATCCTCGCCACCGACGGGGCTGGCAACAGCGGCTACGACAACGCCCGAGTGGCCCAGCTGTTCAGCGTCGAGCACAGCGAGCAGGGTGCCCTGCAGGAGGCGTCGAAGTGGAAGCCAGTGGATTTCCTCAACGAGGGGATCTACCTCGCTCGCTCCCACGCCGACCGGGCGGCCACGCTGCGCGGCGCCGAAGCGGCAGCCCACCGGGCATTCCGCTACCTGTCCAAGCGCGAGATCACCACCGCGCGAGTCGTCTCCCGGGTCAGCGACGAGATCTGCTCCCGCTGCAACATCTGCCTCTCGCTCTGTCCCTACGAGGCGCGGACCCAGGACGAGCCAGGCGGCAAGATCGTCATCAACGAGCGGGTCTGCGAAGGCTGCGGCGTCTGCACCGCCAACTGCCCCAACGACGCGTCCGATCTGGTGGGCACCGCCGACGAGCAGACGATGGCGATGATCGACTCGGCCCTCGAGGAGCTGCGAGAGATCCTTCCGTGAGTATCGGGGGCCTGTCCCAGGCCCCCCGCCAGCCTCCGGCTGGCTCCCCCCAAGCTCGCTCCGCTCACTCGATGGACGCCGCGCGGCAATTGCTGCTCAGGAGCCTCGCACCGACCCGGAGCGCAAATGTTACCGCGAGCCTTGGCGTGCCGGATCCGCGACAAGGGGGAGCTACCAGCCCTTCCAGACGAAGATGTCACGGGCGACGCCGTGCTCCATCGCCACCCGCGAGCTCTCGAGCGAGACCACCACCGACGGCTTGAGCTGGTGCAGCCGAACCTGGGCCCCGGGGATGATGCCGAAGCCGGCCAGGCGGTGCTGGCGCAGGTCGCCGCGGGAGTTGATGTAGGCGATACGGGCCGCCTCGCCCAGTGGCGCCTCGGTCAGCGGCACCACCGCGGAGGTCGCGCTGTCGGCGTAGGCCCGACAGCAGGGGCCCTCGGGGATCGGCGCGCCGCTGGGGCAGGCCCGCGGGTGGCCGAGCAGGGTGCAGATGCCGTCGGTGATCTCCTCGGCGACCATGTGCTCGAACTCGCAGGCGACCTCCTCGACCTTCGCCGGGCTCATGTGCAGCACGTCGGTCAGCAGCCGCTTGGCCAGCCGGTGCTGGCGGACGATCTTCTCGGCCTTGCGGAAGCCCTCGTCGGTGAGCACGATGGCGTCGTGGTCGAGGCGGACCCGCCCCTGCTCCGCCAGCCGGTCGAGCACCTGCTGGCAAAACGAAGGCAGGTGCTCGCGCAGGCTCGGCAGGTCGAGCTCGTGGCGCTCGCGCAGGTGGTAGAGCACCTCGAGGTACTCGTCCTCTTCGTTGTGTACCGGCATCTTTCTACCTCGACTCCTCCCGAGCGACGCTGGCCTCACAGCGCGACGAACGAGCCCCACAGCGCGTTGGCCACCGTCCCGGTGATGAGGGCGATCAGGGTCACAGCGACGAAGATCAGCGCCGACGCGCGCCAGCCGAGCACGCGACCCATGATCAGCGTGTTGCTCATACAGGGGACGAAGAGGGTCATCACCAGGAGCCCGACAAAGGTCTGCCGCAAGTCGAGCGTCCCCTGGTCGACCAGGTCCTTCATCATCACCGCGCCGACCTCCCGGCGGGCGACGGTCATCAGCAGCACGTCGGCGCACCTCGCTGGCAGCCCGAGGGCGGTGACCACCACCGGCGCGAAGGCGGCGCGGATCCCGGCCAGCAGCCCCGACAGGTCGAGGGCCAGCAGCACTGCCGCGCTGGCGATGAACATCGGGCAGGCCTCGCGGAAGAAGGCCAGCAGCCGGTGGTAGGTCTTGGCCAGCACGTTGCGCAGGCTCGGCGCCCGCAGCGGCGGCAGCTCGACGAGGAACTCCTCATGCTCGCCGGGCCGCATCACCCGCGCGAGGATCGTACCGCTGGTCACCTGCAGCAGCAGGACGATGCCGAGCAGTCCGGCGAGCACCCCCACCGGGACCGTCGAGAGGATCGCCACCATCACCCCGAGCTGCACCGCGCAGGGGATGCCGAGAGCGATCAGGAAGCAGGCGATCAGCCGCTGGCGACCCTGGTCGAGGCCTCCAGCGGCCATCGTCGCCACCGAGTTGCAGCCGAAGCCGAGGGTGATCGGCAACACCGCGCGCCCCGTCAAGCCCATGAAGCGCAGCAGCCGGTCGAACTGCACCGACAGCAGCGGGAAGTAGCCGATGTCCTCGAGCAGGCCGAACACGAGGTAGAAGACGCTGAGGATCGGCAGCACCGTGCAGACCGCGTTGAACAGCCCGAGCGACAGCAGCCCGAACTCGCCGACCAGCACGTCCTGGAGCAGGCCCGGCCCGGTGGCGTTGCCGATCCAGGCGACGGTCGGCGCGACCACCCAGCTCTCGAGCCCGTCGGCGAGGATGCCGACGCCGACCCTGGCCACCAGCTGGTAGACCACCACCGTGGTCAGGATCAGGAACGCCCAGCCGCCGACGGGGTGCAGCGCCAGGTCCGCGAGGATCTCGCGGGGCCCTCGCCCCGGCCTGGCCGGGTCACCCTCGCGCGGACGCTGGACCACCTGGCCGGCCACCTCCTGCGCCCAGTGGTGGTGGGCCTCGAGCAGCATATGCCAGATGCTCTGGCCCGGCTCGAACTCGGCGACTCCCTCGCGTGCCGACTCGACCACCTCCCGCACCCGCTCCGCCCGGCTGGCCACGCCGCCGCTGGTCTGCAGCTCGGCCAGCTTGGCCTCGATCGGCGCCGGATAGGCCACGCGGCGCGCGGCGCGCGCCTCCGGCAGCCGTTCGCCGATCGTCGCGGCCACGCCGCGACCGTCGATAGCCGAGACCTCGACCACCGGCAAGCCGAGCAGCTCGCCCAGTCGCCCGACGTCGATCCGCAGGCCGCGGCGCCTCGCCTCGTCGGCCATGTTGAGGCAGACCAGCAGCGGCAACTCGAGATCCGCCAGCTGGGCGGTGAGGATCAACGAACGATATAGACTCGTCGCGTCGATCACCTGGATCACGATGGCCGGATGCGACGAGCCGTGCAGCAGGTTACGGGTCGGCAGCTCGTCCTCGGAGCAGAACTCGAGCCCGGTGATCCCGGGCGTGTCGATCAACGTCACCTGCTCGCCGCCAAGGGTCGCTCGCTCGCGCTGGAGCTCGGTGGTGGTATGGGGGTAGTTCGAGGTAGTGGCGAAGCGCCCGCTGAGCCGCGCGAAGACGAGGCTCTTGCCGCTGTTCGGCACGCCCACCACCGCCACCTGGCGGGGCTCGACCTGGTCGCTGTCGACGGTGGGCGCCATGGCGGGCGTATGTAGCACAGCTGTTACACCTTGGCTCGCGCTATACTCTCTGGTACGAGCCAAGAGAGACGGCGATGACCAGACCACGACCGCTGGCCGCAGCGGTGATACTCGCGCTGCTGAGCGCCGGGGCAGGATGTCCCGGGGCGTGGGGTCCGGGCGACAACGACAGCGCCTCGGATGCCACGGTGACCGACGGCCTGAGGTTCACCGACGGCACGGGGGCGCTGACGACAGACACGTCCACCGACGATGCAGCGACAGCGGGGGACGGCCGGCCGGCCGCCACCGACAGCGTCGCCCCGTGGCCGGATGCCGGCCTACAGCGCTGCAGCTTCGCGATGCCCAAGGACGGCGCAGAGATCGCTGACGACCAGACCTACGCCGAGATCCTCACCGAGAACATCGCCACCGGCGCGGTGGCCGCGATGCTGGTCGACTTCGTGCCCCAGGCCTCCGCCCAGGTCAGCGGGGGCAAGGCCGAGTTCCCCTCGATCGCCCTGCCGCCACCGTCGGACAAGGCGGTGGAGCTCCGCGCCGAGGTGCGGGTTAGCTTCGCCCACAAGATCTCCTGCGCGATCCACGTCACCGTCAAGGACAAGGCCCCCTGAGTCCCCGCCGGCCCTTCCCCCCGTGGATCCTCCACTGTACAAAAAGATAGCGATTACGCCAACATCGATCCCCATGACCGTTCATCGGGGACGCCGTCAAAATACGTGCTCAAAAAAATGGTGTTCGGTCGTACCCTAGATATTGCGATTCGCCAGGCTATACGGACAATATCATCGGTCGATTGGGTGGACAGGAGCGCAGCTTGGTCGCCAAGGACGATGACACCTTCGGTGAGGAGGAGTGGCAGGAGAACCCGACCGTTACCGGGGCTTCGGTCACCTGCCAGGTCGACGTCGGCAGTGAAGACGCCGCCCTGGTGGTCCTGATCGGCGATCCCCGGGGCCGCGCGTTTACTCTGCGCGAAGACGAGGCGCTGCTCGGGCGCGGGCCCGAGGCGTCGGTGCGCCTCGCTGCCAGCGACATCTCCCGCAGGCACGCCCGGATATTCCGTGGACCCGGTGGCACGGTGCTGATCGAGGACCTCGGCAGCGCCAACGGCACCCGGCTCGCCGGCACACCTGTGACCGGTCCGCGGGAGCTCAAGTTCGGCGACCGGCTTCAGATCGGCGCACACACGGTGCTGGTCTTCACCCACCACAGCCCCCTCGAGGAGCAGGTCCTCGAGCAGCAGAAGCTCGAGGCGATCGGTCGGCTCGCCGGCGGGATCGCCCACGAGTTCAACAACCTGCTGGCGGTGATTCGCAGCAACGTCACCCTGCTGCTCGAGCAGATCCCCGCCCGCCAGATCCGACGTCACGATGTGGTCGAATGTCTGCAGGACGTCGACGGCGCCGCGGCCGACGCCGCCAACCTCACCGCCCAGTTGGTGGGCTTCTCCCAGCACGGCAAGCACGCCGAGCAGCGCTTCGACCTCTCGCCGGTGATCCGCAACGCGGCGCGGCTGCTCGCCGACGCCTCCCTGCGCAAGGTCCAGATCGACATCGACCTGCCCGGCCCGCTGCTAGTCCGCGGCGACCGGGTTCAGCTGCAGCAGATGGTGATGGCGCTCGGCCTCAACGGCTGCGACGCGATGACCGCCGGCGGCCGGCTGAGCATCGGCGGCCGGCGCCTCTCGACCCCGCCTGCGGACGCCCACGGCGCCTTGTCCGGGCCGGTGATCCAGCTCGCGCTGAGCGACACCGGCCCCGGGATGGACGCCGAGACCTGCTCCCAGATCTTCGAGCCCTTCTTCGGCAACCAGGATCGCGGACGCGGCGGCGGGCTCGGCCTAGCGACGGTCTACGGCATCGTCCGGTCCCACGGCGGCCAGATCAAGGTCGACAGCATGCTCGGCGAGGGCTCGACCTTCAGCATCTACCTGCCGGCGGCGGACCGCGACGTCCAGGACCGCGAGACGAAGACCTCGACCCACCCGCAGATTCCCGTGAACGGCGGGACGCTGCTGATCATCGACGACGACCCGCTGGTGCTCAAGGCCAGCGCCCGGGTGGTCAAGCGGCTCGGCTTCGACTCCCTGTGCGCCCGGAGCGGCAAGGAGGGGGTGCAGCTATTCCTCGAGCACCGGGGCGAGATCAGGCTGGTGCTGCTCGATCTGGTGATGCCCGAGATGAACGGCGAGGAGACCTTCGACCTGCTGAGGCAGATCGACTCGGACCTCGGCGTGCTACTCGTCTCGGGCTACGGCAGCGACGAGATGATCTCGCGGATGCTGTCTGGCGGCGCTGCCGGGCTGGTGAAGAAACCCTTCTCGATCGAGACCCTCAGGGACGCGATCGGCCGCGCCCTGGCCGGCGAGCGGGACATCCGCGCCTAGCGACCCCGCCGGTGCTTGTCTCCACCCACCTCCCTGGGCCAGTATCGGGCCCGGAGGTACCAGGCCGGATGTCTTGTGCGCCGTTTGCCGTGTCGAGCTCAATCGCCCCGACCCTGTTCCTGATCGCGTCGTTGGCCGTGCCGCTTGGCGGCTGCGACGACGCCGACCAGCTGCCCGAGGCCAGCGTCGCCGCCGATGGCGCCACGGACGATGGCGGCCCGGACGACGCGCCGCCACGACCAGCGGACACCGCGCCCGACGCCGCGACCGACGCGCCGACGCCCGCGGACGCCGGACCACGGGCGATCTCGCTGCCCGCCGACGAGACGCCCCACGACGACCCGGTGGAGTGGTGGTACTACACCGGCCAGCTCGAGACGAAGGACGGCCAGCGCTACGGATTCGAGATGGTGACCTTCCAGGCGGTGATGGTCGGTTTCCCGACCTACATCTCCCACTTCGGCGTGACCGACCTGGTCAAGCAACAGTTCGCCCTCGCCTCCCGATCCAACTCTGGCAAGCAACCCCAGCCTGCCGGTGGTGGATTCCGCCTCGAGGCCGGTGACTGGAGCGTCGGCGGACACCTGGGCAAGCACCAAATCGTGGCGTCGATCGACGCCGAGGGCCCGCTGACCGGACCGACCTACGCGATCGATCTCGCGCTCGAGTCGACCAAGCCGGTGGTCTTTCAATACGGCAAGGGGTGGATGACCATCGGCTCCGAAGATCCGTTCTACTACTATTCCTATACGAACATGACCGCGAGCGGCACGTTGACCGTGGACGGCAAGCCACTGGAGGTGACCGGCCGGGT
>JAUVBO010000921.1 GCA_030591195.1 Pseudomonadota bacterium | reverse complement strand
GCGTCGGCGATCTACGTGCGGAACAAGTCGAAGGCCTGCAGAAAGGTCGGCATCGAGGTCATCGACCACCTGCTGCCGGTCGACGCCACCCAGGAGGCGTTGCTCGGCCTGGTGCGTGAGCTGAACCACGACCCGCGGGTCTCGGGGATCCTCGTCCAGCTCCCGCTGCCCGAGCAGCTCGACGCGGACCAGGTGATCGACGCCATCGATCCGGCCAAGGACGTCGACGGCTTCCACCCCGAGAGCCTCGGGCGGCTGGTCGCTGGACGGCCGACCTTCGTCTCCTGCACCCCGGCGGGCGTGATGCGGATGCTTGACGATAGCGGCGTCGAGCTCGAGGGAGCCGAGGCGGTGATCGTCGGCCGCAGCACGATCGTCGGCAAGCCGATGGCGCACCTGCTGCTGGGCCGCCACTGCACGGTGACGATCTGCCACTCGCGCACCCGCGATCTGTCAGAGGTCGTCGGGCGGGCCGACGTGCTCGTCGTCGCGGTCGGTCGCGCCGAGCTGGTCAAGGGATCCTGGGTCAAGCCGGGGGCGACGGTGATCGACGTCGGCATCAACCGGCGGGATGACGGTCTGGTCGGCGACGTCGAGTTCGACGCAGCCAGCGAGCGCGCCCGGGCGATCTCACCCGTGCCCGGCGGCGTCGGCCCGATGACGATCGCGATGCTGCTCGCCAACACCGCCGCGGCGGCCCGCCGCTTGGGCGAAAGAACACTCACTTGATGTGCTTGAACCCGGCGCCGAGGAGCCGCGAGTACCCTTCAGCTCCCGTGGAGCCGGAGAATCCGGCACCTCGCGTCTCCATGTTGACGTAGCCGGTCCCCCCCCTGGTCGCTGATCCCCTGGCGGGTTGATTGGCTGGTTGGCTGGGTTCACCAAAGCCGAATCGATCCAGTCGCCGGTTGATGTAGCTGACCGCCCCGGCCAGCGTCTTCACTCTGGTAACGGGGCGACCTTTGAACGTCAGAGAGAAGCTGGCCCGCGGATTGTCAGACGGACGAACCCTGCCACTTCGGGTGGACAGGCGATACGGACCAAACTGAAACGAGTGATTCTGCGAACGATACATGCCCCCGCTCGCGCTGGAGCTGGTGTCGAGCACCTTCAATTTTCCTGGAGCGATCAGCGCATGGCTTTCGCTCGTATTACCAGTTTTGCCAGTATAGTAACTGGAGCTCTTCGCGAGCCCGTGTTGGCGGAAAGAGAAGGACTTCTGGACCCGAGAGTCCTTGCCCGCCACGAGCCTGAGCTGGTGAGGGGACCTGTTGAGCCTCGCGCCTCGCTTTCCGGGCGCACCCTTGAACGCAAACGAGGTCTGGGCCGCCGCCATCAGCGCCAGCGAGGTCAAGACCGAGCAGATGCTCGCATATCGCGGGACGTTGCTTTTCATCTGATTCTCCGAGGTCGAGATGTTGATCGTTGCTTGATGCTGAAGCACCTGATGTGGGGCTCTTTGCAAGGAACGCGCCGAAGGCGGGGCGGTGTTATTGATTGATCTAACAGGTGTAATTGTTCGCGCGACTGGTCACAGCCGTGACCGGTCTGGCCGGAAGGTACGGTGGCCACACTCGCTCCCGAGGAGGGGGCGCTAGATCTTGGCCGGCTTGGCCAGCAGCTCGAGGACCGTTTGACGTAGATCCTTGTGGCGCAGCGGGTGGTGCAAGACCGCCGCGGCGCCGACGGCCACGGCCTCGGTCTGGGCCGCGTCGCTGCGGACTGCGGCGACCAGCGGGATCGCCGGGTCGCAGCTCCGGGCGGCGGCGATCACCGGCAGACCGGCCCCGAATGAGTCGAGGTCGAGCAAGACCAGATCGGTCCTCGGCGAGAAGGCGGCGATCGCCTCGTCGGCGTTGGTTGCGCGGACCACCGTGCAGCTGAGGATATTGCACAGGTGGCGCGCCAGGCGCTCCACCGCCTGCTCGTCCCCCGCCACGGCCACGAGCTGTACGCCGTCGAAGCCGCGGACCACCTCGTCGATCTGCTGGCCGATCACCAGCTCGAGTTGATCGAAGGCGAGGCCGAGGCCGGCGGGGCCGCCCTCGGCAGACGCTGTGGGGCGAGCCCACATCACCTGCGCGTTGACCTCGATCGGTTCCTCGCGGGTGGGGATCTTGAAGCGGACGATCAGCCCCTCGCCCGCCGGGAGCTGCTCGCTGGTCTCGAGGAACAGTCCCCCCTTGGAGAGGTTCTGGCTGTAGCTGACGAGGAACGAGCCCGCCGTGCGGTACTGGATCTCCAGGGTCACCGGCGCCCGCCTGAATCGACGGGCTTCTTCGTTGGTGCGCTTCACCGCAGCAGAACCTTGAGCAGGCGATCGAGCTCGTCGAGCGAGCCGTAGTGAACCTCGACCCGGCCACCGCCGTCCTTGGCGCGGTGTCGCACCGCGACCTTGGTCTTGAGCGAGCGCATCAGCCGCTCCTCGAGGTCGCGAAGGTTGGGGCTGTTCGAGCGCTGGTCGGCCTTGTTGCTGGGTCCCGCCGCGGCGGCGCGCCGAGCCTCGAGCAGGCCGCGGATCAATCCCTCGGTCTGACGCACGCTCAGCTGGCGCTGGCGCACCTCCCGCAGGGCCTGCTGGATCGGGCGCGCCTTCTCCAGCGCCAGCAGGGCCCGGGCGTGTCCCGAGGTGATCTCGTTGGCGATCAGCGCTCGCCGCGCAGCCTCGGGCAGCTTGAGCAGCCGGAGGCTGTTGGCCACCGTGGAGCGGTCCTTGCCGACCCGGCCGGCGAGCCGCTGGGGGCTGTAGCCGTGCTCGTCGATCAGGTGCTGGTAGGCCTCGGCCTCCTCGATGGG
>JAUVBO010000023.1 GCA_030591195.1 Pseudomonadota bacterium | reverse complement strand
TGGGGCAGACGTTATCGTTGGACTTGATGTCCGATTGGACGAGGATCTCGCCGCAGCCGTCGCACTTGGCCCAGACCCCCTTGGGCACGGGCTTCTTCGCTGCGGCCGCGGCGGGGCCGCTCTTGCGTTTCCACCACGCCATGCACGCACATTACCCGGGGCAGATCGTTAGTCAAGGCCCGGATGGGTCGCGCCGGCCACGGCGGAAACGACGCCGTGTCATCGACGATCGAACGCGTTAAGTTCCCCGGATGCGGGTACTACGTTCGATCATCGGCGACCGCGACCGGCTCGCGCTCGGCCTGACGCTGGTCCTCGGGTCCGCCGCCTACTTCTCGTTCACCGACTACCAGGGACAGCGCGGCGGCGTGGCGACCCTCGACGGGTACTACTACTACGTCTACCTCCGGTCCCTGCAGGTCGACGGCGATCTCGACTTCACCAACGAGTACCGGGAGTGGGGTAACCCGTTTCACCTCGGACAGACCACCACGGGCAAGGCCCGCAACATCTTCGGTGTCGGGCCAGCGCTGCTCTGGTCGCCGTTCTTCGTCGTTTCTCAGGCCGTCGGCGCCGCGGGCCGCGCCGTGGGAGCCGCCGTCCCCACCGACGGGCTGTCACGTTTCCACCAGGTGGGTACGCTCTATGGTTCCCTGGTGTACGGCTGGCTCGCGCTGCTTTTCTGTTACCTCATCGCCCGGCAGCTGGTGGGGCGCCGCCACGCCCTCTGGGCGGCCCTCGGCGCCGCCCTCGCCGGTCCCCTGCCCTACTACTGCCTCACCGGCGCGGCCTACTCCCACGCCCAGGCGGCGATGGCGACCTCCTTGCTGACGTGGCTCTGGATCCGCTGGCGCGACCAGCTGGACCGCCGACGATGGATCTGGCTCGGCGCCGCCACCGGCCTGGCGGTGCTGGTCCGCCCGGCGACCCTGCCGTTTGCCCTGCTGCCCCTGGCCGAGGCGATCCGAAGCTTCACGCCGGCGATCCGCCAGCGCGACCTGCCAGCCCTCGGCCGGGCGCTGGTCGGCCCCGCCATCGGTGGGCTGGTCGCACTGCTGGTCTTCTCCCCTCAGCTCCTGATCTGGCAGCGGCTCGAGGGCACGCCGTTGACGATACCCCAGGGCGAGGGGTTCCTCTGGTGGGCCGAGAGCGCCTGGCACTCGACGCTCTTCTCGCCCCGCAACGGGCTGCTGCCGAGCGCTCCACTCTATCTGGTGGCGTTGCTCGGACTGTTCGGCGTGCTGCGCCAGCGCCGCCACCCGGCGCGGATGCTGCTGCTGGTGGTCGCTGGCTACGCCCTGCTCAACGGAGCCGCCCACGACTGGTGGGGCTGGAACTTCTCCGCCCGGCGCTTCACCTCATGCCTGCCCGCCTTCGCCCTCGGGCTCGGGCTGGCCCTGCGCTGGGCGCGGGACACGATCGAGCGGCGCCCGGCTCGCGCGGCCGCCGTCGCCACCGCCTCGGTCGTCGCCGTGGCTGCGATCTTCAACCTCGAGTGGATGCGCGGCTTCGCCCAGCAGAACCTCAAGTGGTACGACGTGCGCTCGACCCAGGCGCTGTACATGACGGTGACCCACAACCTCGTCGACCGCCTCTACCGCGCGGTCGGCAACCCGCTGTCGCTCCCCGCCTCGCTCCCCTTCGCCATCCGCCACGGCGTCTCGCCGCGGACCTACGACCGTCTCGACGGCAGCTATCTGCTGGGCGAGATCAACCCGGCGACCAACCCCGCCGGGCAGCCGCTACTCCACGCCATGCTCGACCTCAGCAGCCCGCGCTTCCGGCCGAACCTGTCGGAGAGCTTCGGCGGACCCGTGCGTGGCGCGACGGTGGGCTACGTCCCCCTGAGATCCAGCCGAGGGCAGATCCTGCTGCCGATTAACCGCCCGGGCAAAGTCGAGCTGCTGGTCCGTGCCCAGGCGATGCACGCCGGCACCAAGGTCCGGGTGACCTTCAACGACACCGCGCTGGGCAGCCGTGATCTCCCGGCGGGCCGCTGGTCGACCATCGCGCTGACGGTCCCGGCGACGGCGGTGACCCGCGGCGTCAACCGGCTGGTGCTCGAGCACCAGGTCCCGTCGGTGGCACTGGCTCCCGGGCCACGGCTGGTGGGCAAGACCGGCGTGCGGAGCCCGGTGGACATCGCCGTCGCCTCCGGAGGCATGCGAGGCGGACGTTTCTGCGAGATCTGGGTCGACGGGCGCCTGGCCAGCGACAACCTGCGGGGAGTCAACGTCGCGGTGATCTCACCCGATACGGGGGCCGTGCTCGACCAGGCCGGCTTTGCGGTCTACCGCCACAAGCCAGCGCTCTACCGTCAACTGCAGCAGTTCCTCGACCGCTTCCCGGCCGGTAGCATCGTCGCCCTGGGCGTGCGGGCCGAGGTGGGCAAGACCCGCCATCCCCAGGCCATCGCGGTGATCGGCCGCTTCGGGGGTCGGGTTGATCTCGAGGCCGCGCCGGAAGCGGGCTACGCTGCCATCGGAATCCTCGGCGCGCCCGCCGGCACGGCGATCGAGCACCGGGCTGACCGAGGCCACGCCCGGGCGCGGGTTGGCCGCCGCCCGCCACCGTGGCGGGAGGTCGCCCGCTACAGCGCCATCCGGCTGCGCTAGCCGCGTTCGGGGGGGGGCTAGCGTCGCTTGACGCGGAGGGGCTGGTAGAAGGTCACCGTGGACCGGTCGTGGCGTGGGTAGCGCAGCCGTAGCGCCACGCGCTTGACGCACTTGCCGAGCGCGGTCTGCTCCTGGTCCGCCGGCTTCAATGACACCTTGGTCACCCGGCCATCGCGGCGGATGATCGAGGTGACCCCCAGGCTGATCTCAGTGCTGGAGACGCCGATGTGGCGATCGAAACATCGCCGCAGCTGGCGACCAGCCTTGCCGAAGCGAGCCTGGCCCACCCGCTCGGTGAAGGTGATCGCCCGCCGGCGAACAGGCCCCTGCTTGGTCCCGTTCGCCCGGGGCCCGGTCGCACCGGCGTCCAACTCGGGTCCCTGCGCGGCACCGCTGTCCGGCGAAGCCGCAGGACGGGCGCCGGATGCCCCACTCGCGCCCCGGTTCTCGACCTGGATTATCACCGGGGCCTTGCCCCCATGGTCTGGACGGCCCTGCAGCAGCATCGCGTAGGCCAAGTAGGCCACCGCGGCGGTGATCAGCAGAATGCCGCCGCCGAGCCACACGATCGCCCGGTTGCCCACCCCCTGGGCGTAACCGGCTCGGCGACCGCCCGGCCCGGTGCTCCTCGCGCCGATGATCCCCGAATCGAGGACCACCGAGCGGGTCACTTCCGCATCGACCGCGTCGAGGTCAGCGAGCTTGGGCTTGTTCAGCGGGAAGTCGGGCCGCTCGAAGAGGTCCTCGATGAATGCGCGCAGCTGCTGGCCGGCGTCATTCTCGGCGACCGCCATCGCCTGCCTCAGGGCGGTGGCGAAGTCGGTGGCGCTCTGGAACCGAGCCCCGGGATCACGTTGGAGCGCGCGCTCGGTGATCGCCACCAGGTCGCGCGGCACCTCCGGATGATAGCGGGCGATCGGCGGAACGCGCGCGGCCCGGACCTGGGCCAGGATCTCGACGTCGCGACGACCGGCGAAGAGGTGACGCCGGCAGAGCGACTCGAAGAGCAGGATGCCGACGGCAAACAGGTCGTAGCGCTGGTCGATCCGTCCGCCATCCACGGCCTCGGGGGCCATGTACCGGAACTTGCCCTTGAGGCTGGTGGTGACCTCGGCCTCGGCCTCGTTGAGCACCTTGGCAATGCCAAAGTCCGCGAGCTTGACCCGGCCCTCCTTCGAGATCAGCACGTTTTGCGGGCTGACGTCGCGGTGGACGATGTTCTGCCGGGATCCGTCGGGCCCTACGACCCGATGGGCGTACTCGAGCGCGGCCAGCACCTGCAGGGCCACGAAGCCACAGGCCGCCGCCGGGATCGTCACCCGCCGCTGGGAACAATAATGGGCGACGGTCGCGAGGTTGTAGCCGTGGACGAACTCCATCGCGATGAAATAGTCCTCTCCCTCGCGGCCGAGGTCGAGCACCTGGACGATGTTCGGGTGGTCCAGCATGACGAGGATCTTGGCCTCCCGGACCAGACCTTCGACGAAGTGAGCATGCTGGACGAGGTGCGGCAGCAGGCGCTTGATCACGACCCGCTTCTGAAAGCCAGCCGCCCCGAGGGACTTGGCCAGATAGACCTCACCCATCCCGCCCGTGGCCAGCTTGCGAACGATCTGGTAGCGACCGTATCGCGAGGCAATCGGGCCGCCGCCGTCCAGCTCAGCCACGCCCAACAACCTGGCCTCTGAAGCCACACGCCACCCCGTAATACTTGAGGTTCATCCGCGGAGAAGCTTACAATTCGCCCCTGCGAGTGGCAACTATGCTGGGGATCGTCCACCCAGAGAGGGACCGGTTCAATGCGCCCCCAATCCGCTGCGATAGTGCTCGTGCTAGGCCTCCAGGTCCTGAGGGGACCCGCGCTCGCGGAGACGACGCCCCGCGGCGATAACCTGCTCGGACACCGCGGCCTGGTCCGAACCATCGCCGCCCACAACCAACCCCCGGGCACCATCGGGCTGGGGACCGACCTCCAGTACTTCAAAGCGTCTGACCTGCTGCTCAGCGGTCAAGACCACGCGCGACTGGTCAACACCTTCACCGCCTCGTGGGCGCCGCTCAAGTTCATCGAGGCAGCCCTGGCCTTCCACGTCATCTCGGACAGCAGCGCCGGCGGGCCCGCCGATGAGCTGCAGGTGGCGGTCGGCGATCCGGAGATCTCGCTCAAGGGGAGCTACTTCCGGGCGAGCTCCGGCTTCGCGGTGGGCGGCCTGTTCAACCTCCGATTCCCCTCGGGCGTCGGCTTCTTCGAGCCGGCTGGCACGGCGGCGGTGATCAACCTCTCGGCTCTCGGCTCCTGGACCGGCGGCAGCGCCCTGCCCCTGAGCCTTCACCTTAACGTCGGCTTCACCATCGACGGCTCGGAGAACCTGTTCGATGCCGCCGACCTGGCCCAGCTCACACCGCCCCAGCGATTCGCCGCTCAGGTCAGCTCCTTCAACCGGTTGGTGACCCGCCTCGGCGTCGAGTACGACACCCGCCACGTCGGACCGTTTCTCGAGCTGTCGCTCGAGCCCTTTGTCGGCAGCGGCGCCCCAGGCTTCGGCGACAGCCCCGGCGTGCTGACCTTCGGCGCCCGGATCTGGCCCACCAGGGCCCGGGGGCTGCAGATGCTCGCGGCCGTGGACATCGGGCTGATCGGGGTCGGCGACGGCGGCGGCCCAACCCTCGCTGCGGGCAAGTACGCCTACGTCCTTCCGCGGTGGAACCTCGTCTTCCGGGTCAGCTACCGGTTCGACCCGTTCACCAAGCCGGCTGCCCCGCGGGTGCGAGAGGACAACGCGCCCGTCGACGAGGGCCCCGAGCTCGGCGTGGTCACGGGCCAGGTGCTCGACGAGCGCACCGGACAGGCCCTCGGCACCGCCCAGATCAAGATCGACGGCGCCGACGGCGTCTCCCGGCTGGCGGTGGATCCGGACCGCGGCACGTTCCACACCTTCAAGCTCCCGGCTGGCCGGCGCACGCTCGTCGTCGCAGCCGACGGCTACGAGACGGCCAAGGTCGCGGTGGAAGTCGAGGCCGACGGCGAGACTCGCACCACCGTCCGGCTCAAGCCCCGGACATCGATCGCGCCTGGAACGATCCGCGGCACGGTCAAGGGCATCGGCCGGGCGGTGAAGGGCGCGACGGTGCTGATCCCCGAGCTCGACCGCACCGTCCAGGTCGGCCCGGACGGCGTCTTCACCGTCGAGGTCCAGCCCGGTACCTACTCAGTGATCATCTCGGGCCAGGGCTACCGCACCCAGCGCAAGTCACTGCGCGTGCGCGAGGGCACCACCGTGATCCTCAACGTCGAATTGCACCGGAGATAGCAGCGTCCGCGAGGGCGGCGAGAAGGAGCGAGGAACGCAGATGCTTTCGATCAACAACACGAGCCACCCCCTGGCGCTGCTGACCGCGGCGCTGCTGACCGCGGCCTGCGCGACACCGAAGCCTCCGCCCCAGGCACCCACCCAGCAGCCTGCCGCCGATCCGGCCGAGGCCGCGGCGGGTGACACGACCGCTGGAGGGCCTGCCCCCAACGTCCCGATCGGTGAGCTGGCGGTGAACGCCGAGAACGAGGTGCGGGTGGCGGGAGTGGTCTCCCGGGTGCTCGGCATGCGCCTGGTCCCGCCGAAGATGATCTTCCAGGTCAGCGACAGCAGCGGGACGGTCCTGGTGGTGGTCAACGAGAAGGCGAGCTTCACCGAGGGGCAGAAGATCGAGCTCGTCGGCCACTACAAGTCGATCCCCGCCCCGATGTACAACGGCCCCGGCGACGCGCCCGAGGAGCCGGTGCTCGTCGTCGACCGCTACATCGCTTTCTGAACCTCCCCCGCTGTCAGGTCACAGCGACAGGGCCCGGTCCAGCGCCCCTGGTGCCGGGTGAGCCCAGCCCCCGCCGACCATCGTCGCGCGCACGGCCAGGCTCTCGCGCTCGAGCACGATGAGGTCCGCCGGGGCCGACCGCTCCAGCCGTCCGTGTCCGGGTAACCCCAGCAGCTGGGCCGGCACCTCGCTGGAGGCCGCCAGCGCGTCTCCCAGGGACGCTCCGGCGCTGCGCACGAGCTCGCCTAGCGCCCGGTCCATGGTCAGCACCGAGCCCGCGAGGGTTCCGTCAGCGAGCCGCACGGCGCCCCCCTCGACGTCGACTGGCTGGTCCCCGAGGCGGGCCTCGCCGGGCAGACACTCGAGGGCTGCCGTGCAGTCGGTCACCAGCACCAGCCCGCCCGAGCGACGCTTGGCCCGCCAGGCGAGCCGAAGCACCGGCGGCGTGACGTGCACGCCGTCGGCGATGATCTCGGCGGCGAGATCGTCGCTGGCCAGGGCCGCGCCCACCAGCCCGGGCTCGCGGTGGTGAAGCGGCGACATGGCGTTGAACAGGTGGGTCACTAGCTGACAGCCGGCCGCGCGACCACGACGCGCCTCGGCGTAGGTCGCGGCGCTGTGTCCCATGGCTACCGCGGTCCCCCGCTCCACCAGTCGCTCGACCAGCTCCAGGGCCCCGTCAAGCTCCGGCGCCAGGGTCACGAGGCGCAGTGTCGGCCCAGCGGCGGCCAGCAGCTCCTCGAGCAGCACCGGGTCGGGCGCCCGGATGTGGGCCAGCGGCTGCGCGCCCGCGCGGGCGGCGTTGAGGAATGGCCCCTCGAGGTGGGCGCCAAGGACCCGGGCCGTCGGACAAGCCCGCCCCGGCGGCCTGGCCGGGTCGTGGCCTTCGGTCGCCTCGCGGACCGCCTCCAGCGCCCGCAGCATCACCTCTGGCGGGCTGGTCAGGATCGTCGGACAGAGCCCGGTGGTGCCGTGAGCCGCGTGGGTCGCCGCGATGGTCCGCAGCGAGTCGGACCGACCGTCGGCCGCGTCCGCACCGCGCGCGCCGTGGACGTGAATGTCGATCATGCCGGGGGCCAGGCCAAGCTCCTCGGGCAGCACGATGGTGCTCGCGGCGTCGATGCGCGGGGCCCGGCAAGCCAACCCGGCCCAGCGCACCAGGCCGTCACTGATGGCGACCGACCATCGCTCGCCGCCGTCGAACGCCGACGCCAGCATCCGTCCGTCAATCCGCAGCTCGCAGTGAAGTGGCGTCGCCGTCTCGGTCACCGCCGCTCCCCCTCCCTCGCCCCGCGGGCCAGCCGGGATCCGGCTCGCCGACATGCTCGTCGGACCGCGCGGACCTGATCCAGCGCGCAGAGCTCCAGCTCACCGCGCGAGGTGGACCGACCGGCCCTCGCCAGCGCTCGGGCCGCCGCCTGTCGCACACGCCAGTGGGGGTGGGTCAGCTCCCGCTCGAGCGGTGCGGCGGCGGCAGGGTCGCCCAGCGCGCCGAGCGCCTCGATCACCACCAGCCGCTCGCCATAGCGCCCGACCGAGTAGTCCTCTTGCAGCAGGCGCGCGATGGGTCCCGTGGCCCGGCGATCGCCCAGCGCGGCGAGGGCCTCGATCGCTGCGAGCTGGGACTCGCGCCGCAGCAGGCCGATCAACGGCTCCACCCCTCGCTGGGAACCGAGTCGCCCGAGGCACGCCGCTGCCGCCGCGCGAACGCCGAAGTCCCGGTCCGCCAGTCCGACGAGCGCCCGGTCAACGGCCGCTGAGCCGACCCGCTCGCAGGCGCCGAACGCGGCTGATCTGATCACCGCCTCGCGGTGCCCGATGGCCTTCGAGAGCGTGACCACCCGCGCCGGCGGGGTCGCCGGCGCGGGACCACCGGCGAGCGCCGCCAGGGCCGTCCGGCGGAGTTCGAGGGGGTTGTCCTCCACGGCCGCCACGGCCGCGAGCCAGGCGTGGACCTCGCCGATCGGTCGCCTGGCACCGAGCGAGCGGATCATCTCCGCGAGCCGGCCGCGGTCCACCGCTGGCGGCATCAGCGGGTCGCCATCGTCGCCGCCGCGGCGCTCCTCGGGGAAGCGCTCGAGCAGCCAGCGCAGGGCACGGCGACGCTGGCGCCGGGGTGGAGGTCGGTCAGCCTTTGGCCCGGACCGCCGGGTCTTGCGCTCGCCTCCGGCGACCACGGCCCACGCGGCACGATCGAGCCAGGGGCGAGCGCCTCGCCGGTAGCGCTGGTAGCGGGCCATGACGCTGAAGAGCAGCGCCCGGCTGGTAGCCTCGCCTTGCGCGCCGACCACCGCCGCGACCTTGAACATCGCCACCAGCCGCTCCGGATCGCTCGCCGCCCGGAGCCCGGAAAGCAGCGCCGGGCTCTGGGCCGGGCAGCGCGCGCCGCAGGCGGCAACCACCGTCGCCGGCGCGGTGAAGACCGCCGGACGGGCAGTCCCCCGCGACGGCGGTCCGGCCGCTGGCGCCCCGAGGATCCCGGCGCACGCCACGGGCGCCACCACGGCGCAGGCCGCACTGCCTGGCTCGAGCCGCACATCATCGGTCAGACCGCGCCACAGCAATCGCTGGCCGGAGCCGCCGAGCGCCTGCAGCGCGGCGCCCAGCGCGACCCTCGCCTGCTGCAGATGAGGCTCCGCCGTGGAGCAAGCGGGCCGCTGGCAACCGAGCAGCGCGACCAGTCCGTCGGCGCCCGCCCCTCGCCGCCCCGGCGACCCGGCCAGCTTAACCAGCGCCGAGGCCGCCGCCGCGCCGCCGATGGCTCCAACCGCCACGGCGGCCCGGGTCGCTACCTCTGCGGTCCGGTCGTCGAGCGCGGCGATCAGCTTCGGCAGCGCGCGAGCCCAGCCTCCGCGGCCGAGGGCGACGGCTGCCTCGGCCCGAACCGTCGACCGTCGATCTTCGAGGGCTGCGAGCTGTTCGTCGGTGACCTGTGCCGCGACGCGCTGGCGCTGGTCCTTCCGGCTCACACCGAGAGCCTCGAGCGCCATCGCCGCAGCCCGCCGGACCACGAGGCTGCCGTCGCGCAGCACGGGCAGCAGCGCCCGCCGGGCGGCCGCTTCACGGCTGTCGCCGAGGACGCGCACCGCCGCGAGGCGGACCTGCAGGTCACCGTCGTATAGCCGCTCGATCACCGCGTGGAGGTGACGCCTGCCGCCGAAGCCGATGCTTCCCAGCGCGGCCACCGCCGCGCGTCGCACCCGCGGCGACCGGTCGCGTAGCAACCGGATGACCTGCGGTCGAGCGCCCGTGGCTCGCGCACCGGCCAGGACCCGGAGCGCCTGGGCGCGCACCGCCGGATCAGCGCTGGAGAGCTCGCGCTCGGCCTGCTGCCGCCTCAGACCACACGAACCGACCAGCAGCACCAGCAGAGCTGGTCCGACCCAGCCGGCCAGCCGAACCACGCCGGTCATCGGCCCCTGTCGCTCCCTCTGGTGCCGGCCAGCGACCGTGCCTCGCGCCAGACCCGATCGAGCGCCGTCTCGACCCCCGAGACCACCGCGTCACCCCACACCAGGTAGACCTTGGTGAACGGCGCCGGGATGGCGAATCGATCCCAGGAGGAGAGCTCCCACCGACGGTGCGCAGCGGCAGCCACCGGCACCACCTCCACCGATGCCTGCCGCGCCACCCGCAAGACCTGATCAGTCGCGTGGTGCCGGGGGCCTCGCGGGCCGTCCACCGCGACAGCCACCGCCTGGCCGCGCCTCAGCCGCCGCACCAGCGCCAGGGCGCCAGCCACCGCCCCGCGGCTGCTGCTGCCACGGACGACGCCGAAGCCGAGCAACCCGAGCACCCGTGAAGCGAGCTCACCGTCGCCGCTGCGGCTGACCAGGGCTGTCAGTGGCCGGGGGAGACAGGTCAGCGCGAGCTGATCACCGTGCCACAAGGCGAGCAGGCGGGCGGCGCTGCGATCACGAGGGACACCGATCATCCGGACGCGCCAGGTGGCGCGGAGCAACCGCACGGCTGCTCCCAGCAACAGCGCTACCAGCCCCCGGCCGATGGCGACGAGCAACGGTGTGTTCCGCTGGCGCTCGATCATCTCCCGCCCATCTTAGCGCAGCCTCGACGCCAGCGGTGACGAGCACCGCAACATCCACCGCCGAGGCCGCCTCGGCAACACTGCGGGTCGGCCGAAGCGAGCTCTGGGGTTAGGACGCGGTACGCTGCACGAGGTGCAGCAGCGTGCGAACCTGCTGCTGCTGGTCGACGCTCAGGCCGCCAGGGAAGGAGATCCGCAGCCGGGTGCGGACCTCGGCCTGCTTGCCGCGGAACTGGCAACGCACCTCGTTCGGGATCCGGAGCGCTCGAAGCCGTCGGTGGATCCGCGTCGCCGTGGTCAGGGCATCGCCGGCGTTTCCAACCACCGTCAAGCCATCGGCGGAGACGTCGACTATCGGCTGACGAGCGCCCGCCAGCGGCCGCCAGCTCGTGACCTTCCGCAGCGGCTGGGCACGTGCGAGCGGATTTGCACACCCAACACCACCAAGCCCCACGACCAACACCAACACTGCCCACACAACCTTCATCATCTGACCACTGATTGCAAGAATCATTCCAGGTTGCACATGCCACAACCTACCAGAACCAGGAATCCTCCCCATACATTCACAGGGGACAGAGTCCCCAGGTGCCGTGGACAAACCACCGAACCAGGGACGCTCGCCGCCAGCACCCTGTAGCGTCTGGTAGGGCTTGTGACAGAGCAAATTGGCCAACTGAGGTCGTCGAGGCGCCGCCTGAAGGGCAATCAGGGGATACGCTTCGGCTGAGCTCCGCCGAGCACGCGCCTGAGGGTCTTGGCCTCTCGACGAGCCAGCCGCCGCCAGCGCTCGGCGCCAGAGTGCTCTTCCGCCGCGGCCCGGTCGTAGTGGGAGAGGGCCTTGCGCAGGTACCCAACGCTCTCGGCGCGCAGCTTGCGGGTCAGCTTCTGCGCCACCGATGGCAGCAACCCCGCCGGCAGGTCGAAGGCCAGCGCCTCGGCGAAGTGGTGAAACATGGCGCCGATCCGGAAGTGCGCCGCGGCGCGACGCGAAGCGCTGCCCCCCTCGAGGACCTCGCGATAGGCCTTGATCGCAGCACCGAGGGCCCCGCGCTTGGTGCGAACCACCGCGTCGACGTTCTCCAGCCGCGGCGCGACGACGATCCGGTGGAAGCCGACCAGGCGCTTCTCGGCGCGCCTGAAGGCCGCGAGCACCGCGGCGGACTCGCCCTGTGGCACCACCGATCCGGGAGCAGGCCCCCGCACCTCGGCCAGGGGAACCGCGATCCGGATCCGTTCGCGCCAGTCGCGTGCCTTGCGGCCGAGCGGATGCTCACGCGCGACCATCGCGGTCACCCGGCTGAGGTAACCCACGGCCTGCTTGCGATCGCCACTGACATCGGCGATCTCGGCCAGCCGCAGGGCCGCTTGCCCGCGGACCTGAGCCGG
>JAUVBO010000853.1 GCA_030591195.1 Pseudomonadota bacterium | reverse complement strand
TGATCCGTGCCTTCCAGCGGGTCGAGGCGCTGGCCCTGGCCAACAGCGGCGGTGTCAACCCGGAGGTGCTCGCGGGCGGCATCTGGGAGGCGCTGGTCACCACCGCGGCCGGCTTGGTGGTGGCGATCCCGGCCTACCTCGGCTATCGCTACCTGCAGGGCCGCGTCGATACCCTCAGCGTCGACCTCGAGGAGTACTCGCTGCAGGTCGCGGAGCAGATCGCCAAGATCGAGCCAAGACCGCGTAAGCCGAGCGGTCGGATCCGGCGGGCCCGCGCCGGCGAAGAAGACGGCGACGATCGAGACCGGGAGGACGACGGGGACGGGGAGGATCGGACGTGAGCTTCAAGGAGGGAGGCTTCGGTCGCAAGCGCCCGCCGGTGACGCTCGACCTGACGCCGCTGATCGACTGCATCTTTCAGCTGCTGGTCTTCTTCCTCCTGACCGCCTCGTTCATCGCCACGCCGAACATGGGCGTCGATCTGCCGAAGGCGTCGAGCAACGCCACCTCGAGTGAGCGGCGTGACGTCGTGGTGGTGGTCACCCGCTCGGGGCAGATCCAGCTCGGCGGCAAGCCGCTGTCGCCGGGCAGCCTGCTGACGCGCTTTCGCGCCCTGCACAAGACGCGCCCCAAGGCCCGGGTGCTGATCCAGGCCGACACCAAGGCTTACCACGGCAGCGTGGTCAAGGTGATGGATGCGGCCAAGGCCGCGGGCTTCCGCCGGCTAGGGGTGGCGATCCAGCGCCGCCGCTAAACAGCATCGCCTGACGCGCGATCCATCCCGCCAGACTGCGTTGCCCGCTGCGGTACCTGCTCACCTACCCTCAAGTAGGCTCCGCGGGTTCCTCGCTCGCGCCTTGCCTGGCGAGCGCCTCGCGCACAGTCGATGCTGTTCATCTCCAGCTAAACATTCCGGTTTTTCAGACGGAAGCGGCGGTGCCCCGGCGGTGGAGTGGCTGTTTCTTGGACAGCGCGCCCGGCACGCCGATAATCGGCTGATGTCCTCCTTTGGACGATGGTTCTTCCGCTTTGCCCTCGCCGGGTCGCTCGCCGCGGCGCTGGGGTATCTGCCCCACCGGGCATCGGGAGGGATCGGGCGCTCGATGCAGCTCAAGCAGCGGCTGACGGCGTTGGTCGCGGGGAACCTGAGGACCACGCGCGAGAACCGGCTGCTGCGCGAGCAGATCCGCCGACTCTCGCAGGATCGGCGTGCCATCGAGCGAGTGGCGCGCGACGAGCTTGGGCTGTTTCATCCCGATGACGTGCTCTTCCAGTTCAATCATTGACCGCGCCCCCGAGGGGCTGAGTTGGTCGAGGTCCCGCTGATGGGCGCCGCCCTGGCCAAGGCGACCTACCACTTTCGCCGCGCGCTGGTCGAGCGCTTCGGCCTGCTCGCCGTGGCGGCGGCGGCGGCCCTGCTGACCCGCGGCTTCTTCGACCAGGTGACCATCGATCGGGTCTTCTATCGCGAGCTGTCGCTGGCCGGGCTGCTGTTCGGCGCGTGCCTGGTCCGGCTGGCGGTGGGCCGTCCGCGCCGGCACTCGCCGTTCGTCGAGCAGCTCGATCGAGTCGAGGCTGGCCTGCTGCTGCTCTGCTCGATCTACGTCGGGCTCCAGCTCACCGGTGGGCCGAGCTCCTGGCTTCAGCCGCTGGCCTACCTCGCCATCGCCTACCTGGTCGGGTTCAACAACCGAGGGGTGGCGGTGCTGCTGATCGCCGGTACCGTGGCGCTGCAGGGGGCGTTGCACCTCGCCGCCGGGGACATCCCCGCGCGGTGGCCCGAGGTGGTTCAGCGGGGCGGGTTCATCCTCGCCTTCGCGCTGGCCAACCTGATCTTCCTCCAGGGAGAGGTGCTGCGGCGCCGTCGGGAGCACCAGCGTCGGCTGGCCGACGAGGTCCAGGCGATGCGCGACGAGGCCCGGGACTATCGGCTGATCAGCACCGCCCTGGCGAGTCAGTCTTCGGACCGGGACCGCTCCACCGAGGAGGCCAAGCTCGCCCGAGGGGCGGTGGAGGCGATCCACCAGAACCTGTTTCACATGATCGAGCTGCTGAAGCGGGCGCTCGATCTGCAGACCTGTGTGCTGCTGTGGCTCGACGAGCGCGAACAGCGGCTGCGGATCAAGGAGCTGGTCACCGACAGCGACATGGTCAGCGAGACGGCGATTCCCTCCCAGGCGGGCGCCATCGGTGGGGTGGTCAAGAACCGTCTGCTGCTCAACCTGCGCAGCCCGCGGGCCGGCAAGGGCGGGGTGGCCTACTACGCCGGCCCCGAGGAGGTGGGAGCCTTCGTCGGCGTGCCGGTGCTCGAGGATGCGCACCTGCGCGGTGTGCTCTGCGCCGACCGGCGCAAGCGGCGGCCCTTCACCGAGGACGACGAGAAGGTGCTCGTCGAAGCCAGTGCCCAGGTCCTGCGGGCGATCCAAGCCGAGCGGGTCTTCGCCGCGGTGGAGCGATCGAAGTACGAGCACGAGCGTTTCTACCGCGCGAGCACGATGCTCAACGGCGCGTTGACCCTGGCCCAGGTCTACGACACCGCCTTCGCCGCGGCGCGTGAGATCGTCCAGTTCGACGTCGGCGCGGTGGCCCTCTACGATCGACAGAAGCGGACCCACACCATCTGCCGGGTGATCGGCGACGATCAGCGACTCCAGGGCATCGAGGGCAAGAGCTTCCGTGACAACGCCGGCCTGGCGGCGATGGTCGTCAAGAACAAGCACTTCCTCCCGGCGAGCTCTTGCTCGTCCCGCGAGCGCGAGATGGTCGTCTTCACCCGCCGGCTGCGGCTCGGGCCGACGCCGTCGCTGGTGGTCCTGCCGTTGATCGTCCAGGACAGCGCCATCGGCACCTTCGTCCTCGCCTGCCGCGAGAAGGGGCGCCTGTCGAAGCAGGTCCGCGAGATGCTCGGCGTGATCAGCAATCAGGTCGCGGTCTCGATCGAGAACGCGAAGATGTACAAGCTGATGGAGGAGATGGCGACGACCGATGGCCTGACCGGGCTGCCGAACCACCGCACCTTCCAGT
>JAUVBO010000285.1 GCA_030591195.1 Pseudomonadota bacterium | reverse complement strand
TTGAACGCCTTCCGCGCGTTGGCCCGCACGTAGCTCTTGACCCGGGCGTTGAGCTTGTTGGCGTCGTTGAGCGACTTCATGATCCCGTTGACGTCGAGCACCGCGAGGGCGTAGATCGCGCCGTTCTGGGGGTCGGTCCAGTGATCGCGGACCTCGACGCCCCGCAGGGTGACCTCGGTGATGGTCTTCTGGGCCGAGATCACGTCCTGCTCCTCGGCGCTGGCCTTGAAGTCACCCGCGGTGGTGGACCGCTGGTAGTCCTTCATCATCGCAGCGATGTAGAGATCGAACATCTTGGCGATCTCGCCGCGGGCGCGGTTGTCACAGGTCTGCCGGGCGAGGGAGATGTTCTGGATGCCGGTGACGATCCCGACGCCGTAGAACGCCTTACCATGGGCGCCGTCGTAGGCGCCGCTGCCACGGTTGACCCAGCGAGGCTTGCCGTCGGGCGTGACCCCGTGGAGCGGGTGGTTCGGTCCGGGTGGTGGCGGGCCGCAGGCCACGACGCCGAGGACACTGATCGACAGGATTGCAGCTCGCAGAGTGTTTCTCATCGGTCCATTTCTCCCTGTGAGGGTTGCCGTGGCAAACCCTATTTTCAATAAGGGGTCGATTCCAACAATGCCGAGCGAGAGGCATGAGCCTATGGCTGGAGCTGACCCGTGTCAACGCGTACTTGGGGCGATAGATATCCGGCAGCATTGCTGGTTTCGCGCCAAGGATCATATGTAACTCCCGCTGCCGGGCTTGCCTCTACGTGTTCCGCCGCACGTCCGTTTTGGATCGCGTCCGCATCCCATGTACTGGAAACGAGCGCTGACGCCTTGGACTTACGGGTCGCGGTTTTTATTCTTCCGGCGGGAGCAATAATTCAGGGTAGGCAAAGGTAGGAAGCGCGAGGCCTACCCCCGCGCTTTGGTGGTTACCCTAGCACTTGCTGACTGCGACGGAGTCGCGTCATGAGCTCGCAGACCCGGGCGCGGATTCGATCTCCCAGGGTCTCGAAAGGCTCGTCGCACTCGTCGATCGGGGCGACCTCGGTGGCGAAGAACGCCTCCTCCGCGACGGTAAACGGCTGTTCGGCGCGGCTTCGGCGTCGACTCACCTGATGAAGAATGCCGATCGCCGTTAGCTTTTTGATAACGGCCGCGCACTTTGCCTCGGGAATCTGTGCCGAGGCGGCGATCTCCGCGTGGGACTTTCGGCCGTCACAGAGGCGGGCGATCTCGTGAACAGGGCCGGGAAGGGCGGCGAGCTCGGCATCGGGGGCCACACAGATCACTCTGGGATCAAATGTCTTTTTCGGGTCGCTTGCCACCTGGGCCGCGGAAGAGCTCTTCATCGAGGAGTCCTCATCAAGGCGATTAGCTAAGCCAGCTCGGTGCATCGGGCTATCCCCTTCTCAACCATCTGGCTGTCGGTCCATTGCAAGACAGGGGCCACCATTGGAGGCTGTCGAATCCCTGACTTGCGTTCGATGTGCCAGCGAGGGTTGAGTCAAGTGGCACAGCTCCGTGCCGGTTTTTCGGGGTCCACATCCGCGTTGCGCCCTTGCTCGAGACGAAGGTTTGTAGGTCGCGGCGCGAATTTTTTGCTGACCGGTTCGTCAATCACCGAACAGCTACGACGCAGAGGTGGCTTGGGGACAGCGGTCTCCGTAGACCGTAGGGGCTGGCGCGTGATACAGATCGTGCTCTTTTTTTGTCATCCCAGGAAGGACGTCGAGGCGAGGTCCGTAGGATCGAGCCGTCAAACTCGTCGGTGTTTACCGAGGAAGCGAGGATTTTATGAGGAAATCGATCGTTTCAGGTCTGTGCGCGGTGGTAGTGGGACTGGCGCTCTGGGGCGTGCGTGATGCCCAGGCCGCCGCTGGCAACTGCCCGCACGGCTCCAAGTGGAGCTACAAGTACAAGACCTGCAAGCGGATGTGTAACCCCGGCGAAAGCTACGACCGACGGACGGGCACCTGCAAGGAGAAGCGCGACGAGTGTCCGCCGAACCAGTACTGGGCCCGCAGTCAGCGCCGCTGCGTCAACAAGTGTCGGCCAGGGACGGTCTGGGATGGCAGCAAGTGCAAGCCGGCCGTGGTCCGCACCGCCTGTCCGCGCGGCTACGCCTTCAGTGACTATTACAAGCGCTGCGTGCGCACGAACAAATGCCCCTCGGGGTACAAGTGGAACGGCTATCGCTGCAAACGCTGGCGCGTCTGTCCGCGCGGCTACTACTTCAGCGCCCGCTTCAACCGCTGCAAGCCCGCCGTGCGCAAGTGCCCCTACGGTTACAAATACCGGGCCGGCTGGGGCTGCCAGCGGAGATGTCCGTCGGGTTATTACTTCTCGGGCGGCCGCTGCAAGAAGGCCGCGAAGAAGTGCCCGTCGAGCATGTTCTATAGCAACGCCATGCGTCGCTGCGTGCGCAAGTGCGGCTCCGGCTCTTTCTGGAGCTTCCGCGAGCGCCGCTGCAAGCCTCGCCACTGGTAGTATAAGGAGGGGCTGGCGCCCCTTCCCCCCAGCGCCTTGCGCTGGGGCCCCCCTCCTACCGCCTTCGGCCTCGGGCGGCACTGCTGCGCGATTGGGCTGAGGAGCCTCGCGCAGTACCGGAGCGCTGCGTTTGGGCCGCTTCGCCGGGGGTGACGCCTCATCGGGCGAATTCGCGCGACGATGCCGGCCGAGCTGACGAGGGAATCAGTAGTTGATCAGCTTGACTAGCCGGGCGGGATCCATGTCGCTGGTCACGGCATAGCCGGTGCCGCCATCGCGTACCAGCGCGACGTGGTAGCCACGTACGTCGTGCCAGGAGATGGTCCGGTTGCCGACCCGTTGCACCCGTCCCTGCGTCGGAGGCATCGAATGCGGGTCGAGCATGAACACCGACACCGGCTCGCCGTTGACCTTGTAGCGGAGGTAGGCCGTCTGGTGCTGGCGCAGGTTCGACAGCCGCGCGCCGATCAGCCGCGCGTCGCGATGCCGCCGCGCGCCGCCTCGCAGCCACGGCGGCCGCACCGCGAAGGGCACCTTGCCGGCGAAGTATCGCTTGATCGGCTCGGCCTTCGAGGCTCGCACGTCGAGGGGCAGCTGCTGGCGATGAGACTGGACCGTGGCCTCGGCGAAGTCGCTCAGCGCCGCCTCGCTCGAGCTGCGATGCCAGAAGACGATCCCGGCCGCCATCGCCGCCACCGCGGCGCTCGCGGGCAACAGCCGCCAGCCCCAGAGCCAGCGCTGGCGTCGGTCGGTGGCGTCGAGGGCCTGGCCGAGCCGGACCCTCAGCGCCGGGGGCGCCTTGATCGGGGCGATCTGCTCACGTAGCCGCTCGCGGAAGCGGCCCTCGAAGTGGGCCACCCGCCGGCAGCTGTCGCAGATGGCGAGGTGGGCGGTGAGCTCGACCCGCTCCTCCTCGTCGAACTCGCCATCGACGTAGGGGTGGATGAATCGCTGCAGATCCTGGCAGTCCATCACTTGCCCCGCTCTGCAGCCCGCTGGCGCCGGTAGGACGCCAGGTCGGCGGGATCGCTCGACGTGTCCGCTGGCTCCTGAATGAAGCCCTGCTGGACGGCGTAATCGTGGAGGGTCCGCTGGAGCAGCTTGCGTCCGCGGTAGAGCCGGCTCATCACGGTGCCCACGGGCCGCCCGATGATCTCGGCGATCTCGCGATAGGAGAAGCCATGCACGTCGCAGAGCATCACCGCTAGACGGAAGTCCTCGGGTAGCGCGGTGATGGCCTGCTCGATCTCATGGGCCGCCATCCGGTCGAGCAGCGCCTGCTCGGCGTCGAGCGCGTCGGCCGAGGACTCGGAGACAAACCGATCGAAGTGCCCGCCGAGCTCGGCGTCGAGCACCATCCTCTGGATGTTCTTATTCTTCCTGCAGCGATTGTAGAAGGTGTTGGTGACGATCTTGAACAGCCACGCCTTGAGGTTGCTGCCGGGCTCGAACTGGTCGAAGAAGCGGTAGGCCTTGACCAGCGCGTCCTGCAGCAGATCTTCGGCATCGCTCTCGTTGCGGGTCAGGCGCAGGGCGAGCCCGTAGAGGGCGTCCAGGTGGCCCAATGCGTCGCGATCGAAGGCTGCTCTTTTTCTTTGTGCTCTCATCCTTGCCTAGGCCAAACCCGCCCCCCGCCGGATCTATTCCAAGGCCCCCCGAGCCTCCGGCCAGTTCGCGATACCTAAGTATAATCGAAATGATGCGATGCGCCAGGTCAGCGCCGGGAGGTGATGAAACGCTCGATCTCGGTGAAGGCGCGCTCGAGCGTGGGCTCCGGCGGCAAGAACACGACGCGGAAGTGTCGGCTATCGGGTCGTTCGCCAAAACCGCCCCCGTGAACCACCACCACGCCCGTCTCCATGATCAACGCCTTGACGAAGCTCTCGTCGTCGGCGAGCTCGGGACAGGCCGTCGGGTCCAGTCGCGGGAACGCGTAGAAGGCCGCTGACGGCGAAACGCAGCTGATGCCCTCGATGGCGCCGAGCCGCTGCACCGTGAGGTCCCGGCGGGTCACCAGCTTGTCGGCCACCTCGCGCAGGTGGGACTGGTCTCCCTGGAGCGCGGGCACCACCGCGTGCTGAACCGGATGGCTGGCGCAGAGGCGGGCGCGGAGGAACCGGTGCACTGCATCGATCAGCGGCGACACCGTGGCCGCCGGGCCGCTGGTGACGCACCAGCCGAGGCGTAGCCCCGGGCCGAGGTAGGCCTTCGACAGGCCGTTGAAGGTGAAGATCGGCAGCTCGTCGGTCAGCGAGGCGATCGACACCTGCTCGCCTTGGTAGACCAACCGGTCATAGATCTCGTCGGAGAGCACGATCAGGTTGTGGCGCACGGCCAGCTCGGCCAGCCCTTCGAGGGTCGAGCGGTCGCAGACCGAGCCGGTGGGGTTGTTGGGGTTGATCAGGACGATCGCGCGGGTGCGCTCGTCGATCTGGCTCTCGAGGTGCTGCAGGTCCGGCTGCCAGCCGTTGTCCTCGTCGAGGTAATAGGGCTTCTCGACGCAGCCGAGCTTGGCCAGCACCGCCGGGTAGAGCGGATAGCCCGGCGAGGGCGTCAGCACCACGTCGCCTTCGTCCACCAGCGCGGCCAGCGCTACCTCGATGCACTCGCTGGCGCCGCTGCCGATGTAGACGTCCTGGATCGCGCGGATGCCGCAGCGCCCCTCGGCGTCGGCGCGGATCGCCTCGAGCGCCTCTGGCAGCCCCTCGGACGGCGCGTAGCTGGTTTGGTTGTCGCGGAGCGCCTTGCAGATCGCGTCGACGATGTGCGGCGGGGTGGCGAAGTCGAACTGGTTCGGGTCGCCGATGTTGAGGTAAAGCAGTTGCTTGCCGGCCGCCGCCGCCTCCTGGGCAACGAGCACGATGTCGCGTACCGCGTACTTCACGTGCTGTGCGCGGCGGGCTGGGCTGAAGGCGTGGCTTCTTCGGGCCATCGTTGCTGCTTCCTCCGGGCGGCGATGCGGGGGACGATCAGCGCTCGAAGTACCGCGTACGT
>JAUVBO010000715.1 GCA_030591195.1 Pseudomonadota bacterium | reverse complement strand
TCTGCAGCAGCTGCCTTCCCATGCCCGTCCTTTGCGGCCCGCTGCCAGGAAAGATGAACGTTGGTTGATCGCGGTCATCGGCAACCCGGCGCCACCCGAGCCGGTCCTGACCCGCCTCAGCCGAAGAGTTCCGCAGTTGATGGACCAGCTCCTTGGCATCGTCTACAACCAGGCTCGTGCGATAGTCCCAGGCCATCCGCCGCGCAGCGGCCGAGTAGGCGAGGTCAGCCAGGCGATCGGGCGAGTCGTCGTCGGCCACCGTTCTCCGCAGAGCCGCGACCGAGGCGTGCAACGCTTCGGGTGACTGGGCCGAGAGCGGGATCAAGTAGCTGGTGGGTCGTTGGTCCTGGGGCTGCGCTGGGGCCCTCGTTCGCGCCGGTGCGCTCTCGAGCACCACGTGAACGCCGGTGCCGCCAAAGCTCAGCGAGGTCACCCCGGCCAGCGCCGGCATCCCCGTGGAAGGCCACGGCATCAGCTTCGTCGGCACGGCGAGGTGCAGGTCTTCGAACGGGATCTGTGGGTTGGGCTGCTCGAAGTGCAGGCTCGGGGGGATCATCCGCTCCTTGAGCGCCAGGGCGACCTTGATCAGGCTCGCCAGGCCCCCGACCATCGCCGGATGACCGATGTTGCTCTTGACCGAGCCGACAAAACACGGTGTGTCTGGCGCGCGCTGCTTGCCGACCACCGCGCCCAGGGCGTGCGCCTCGATCGGATCACCGATGATCGTCCCTGTGCCATGGGCGTCGACATAGTCGACCGCAGCCGGCGACAGCCCGGCTCGCTGGTAGGCCTCGGTCAGCAGCGCCTCCTGCGCGCGACCGCTCGGCGCCGTGATCCCGTTGGAGCGTCCGTCCTGGCCGACGGCACTGCCGCGGATCACGGCGTAGATCGGGTCGCCGTCGTCGAGTGCCTGGCGGAGGGGCTTGAGGATTATCGCTGCCGCGCCCTCGCCGAGCGCGATCCCATCGGCCCGGGCATCGAAGGGCTTGCACCTGCCGGTCGGAGACATTACTCCGAGCTTGGAAAACCACAGCGTGCCATCAGGGGTGAGCAGCAGCGTCGATCCTGCAGCAACCGCCAGCTGGCACTCCCCCCGGCGCAGGCTGGCGCAGGCCAGGTGTACGGCGAGCAGAGAGGACGAGCACACCGCATCGACGGTGAAGCTTGGCCCGTGGAGATCGAAGACGTAGGAGATCCGGTTGGCGGCGATGGCGCCGAAGTTCCCGGCGGCGGTGAAGCAGTTGACGAGGTCCTTCCTTCCGTGAAGCAGAGAGGCGTACTCGACGCCGCCGACGCCGGCAAAGACACCGGTACGGGTACCCTCTGGCTCGTGCTCTGTCAGCCCCGCGTCATCGAAGGCTTCCTGGGCCACCTCGAGCAGCAGGCGCTGCTGGGGGTCCATGCTCTCCGCCTCTCGCGGGGTGATGCAGAAGAACAGCGGATCGAAGCGGTCCACATCTTCGATGAACCCACCCCAGCGAGTGACCATCTTGCCGGGGGCGTTGATGTCTGAATCGAAGTGGCGCTCTGCGTCCCAGCGGTGCCTGGGAATCGGGCCGACGGCATCGACCCCGTCGCGCAGGAGTCGCCAGAATGCCGCCGGGCTGTCGGCGCCGGGAAACCGGCAGCCGATGCCGAGGACCGCGATCGGTTCGTCCCGGGCGAGGGACGGAGCCAGCTGCGCTGAAGCCGTCTTGGTCGAGGGGCCGGCCAGGTGTTGCGCCAGCTGTTCGACGGTGGGGTAGTCCCAGGCCAGCGTGGCGGGCAGGGGACGGCCGAGCCAGGCTTGCAGGTCGCCTGCCAGCTCCACGCCGAGCTGCGAGTCGACACCGAAATGAGAAAATGGCCGTCGTGGATCAACCCGCGCTTGGTCGATACCCAGCCGCCTCGACAGCGCCGAGACGATCCAGCGCCTGATCTCTGCGGCGCTGCGCCCGGGCGTCGAGTCCCTCGGGCCCGTGTCGTCTTCGCCCACCGCCGGCGAACCGAGCTGATCCTGGTCAGCGACGATCGGCGGGGCTTGCCACTGGGCGAGGGTCTTCAGCGTTCCATCGACATAGGCCGCTCGAGTCGCGCGGCGCTGGATCTTGCCACTGGAGGTCTTGGGAATCGACCCCGCCTGGATCAGCACGATCGCGCCCACCTGAATCCCGTGGTCTCGCGCGATCGTCTCCCTGATCGCCGAACAGACCGACTGCTCGTCGAAAGGGGCCCGCGATGGTGGGTCTTCCTCGGGGTACTTGTCTGGGCTGCGCCGGTCATTTGCGCGCCTGCGCAGCTCCTTGGCAGGGGGGGCATCGCTCTGTCTGCGGCGCGTGCAGTACCGGCGGTCCACCTCCTGGACCACCACCAACGCCTCGCTGCCCTGCTCGTCAATGGCGAAGGCTGCCGTGCAGCCGGGTCTCAGCCCGGCGTGGCTCTGCTGAACCGTGCTCTCGATGTCCTGCGGGTAATGGTTGGCCCCGCGGATGATCACCAGATCCTTGAGTCGTCCAGTGATGAACAGCTGGCCATCTCTGATGAAGCCCAGATCGCCGGTACGCATGAACGACGCGTCGGGCTTGCCTGCCAGCTTGGCGCCAAAAACCTTGGCGGTCTCCTCGGGATTGTCCCAGTAGCCGTGGGCGACACTCTCGCCGGAGACCCAGATCTCGCCCACACGGTCGGGTCCAACGACTCGCTGCGACTCGGGATCGACCGCGAGGACCTCCTCGTCTGGGTGGGTCACCCCTGAGCCCACCAGCACCCGCGCAGCCTCGCCTTCGGCTTCCTTCACCAGACCCCGCTCCAGCGCGGACTTGTCCACTGACAGGCAGGTCGGCTCGACCCCGCGAGGAACCGCGGAGACCGCCAGGGTGGCCTCCGCCAGCCCGTAGCAGGGCACGAACACCTCACGGCGGAAGCCACAGGGGCCGAAGGTCGTGACGAACCGGTCCAGGGTCTCTGCGCTGATCGGCTCGGCGCCATTGAGCGCCTGTTTCCAGCAGCTCAGGTCGAGCTCGGCGCGTTCTTCGGCGGTGATCTTGCGCACGCAAAGATCGTAGGCAAAGTTGGGGGCACTCGACACGATCGCGCGATGACGTGAGATGGTCTGCAGCCAGATTGCCGGGCGCTTGAGAAAGGTCAGCGGCGAGAACATCATCTGGGTCCCGGCGACATCCACCGAGTGAAGCACGCTGCCGATCAAGCCCATGTCGTGGTACAGCGGCAGCCAGTTGACAGCCATCGAGTACCGCTCGAAGGTCATCAGGTCGCGCAGCATCGCCGACTGGTGGACCAGGTTGCCGTGGGTGATCACCGTGCCACGCGGCTGGCCGGTAGACCCGGAAGTGAGCTGCAGCATCGCGGTCGCCGACTGCGGAAACCTCGCCTCTTCCCACCCAGCCGCGACACCGGCGTCGACGTCGTCGGTCGCGATCCATGT
>JAUVBO010000026.1 GCA_030591195.1 Pseudomonadota bacterium | reverse complement strand
GCGGCGACCACCGCGCGGGCCATCGGCCCGACGATGTCGCGCCGCCCGGTGGAGTGGCTGAGGTCAGCGACGATCGGGAACGGAACCTCCTGCTTGAGGATCGGGATCGCCGAGATGTCGAGGGTGTTGCGGGTCCAGCGCTCGAAGGTCCGGATGCCTCGCTCGCAGAGGAGGATCTGCCGGTTGCCCTCCATCGCGATGTGCTCCGCGGCGAGCACCAGCTCCTCCATCGTCGCCATCATCCCGCGCTTGAGCAGCACCGGCCGGTTGGTTTGGCCCACCAGCCGCAGCAGCTCGAAGTTCTGCATGCTGCGCGCGCCGACCTGTAGCACGTCGACCAGCGGAACCATTCGCTCGACGTCGCGGGTGTCCAACACCTCGGTGACGACCTTCATCTGGTAGCGATCCGCCACCCGGCGGAGGATCGCGATGCCGTCGTGGCGCAGGCCCTGAAACGAGTATGGCGAGGTCCGTGGCTTGAAGGCGCCGCCGCGCAGCAACCGCACGCCGAGGCCGCTGAGGAAGGCCGCGATGCGGTCGAGTTGCTCCTCGCTCTCCACCGAGCAGGGCCCGGCGATGAAGCTCACGCCGCCGCCGCCGACGCGGACGCCGCCGATGTCGACCTCCTGGTCGGCGTCGCCCTGCTCTCGGTGGACGGTGAGGCCGCTGCGCTGCTTGGCGCGGATCAACTCCGCCGACGCCTCGTAGATCTGGCGGAAGAGGTGAGTCACGGTGGCGTCGGAGAACGGCCCGCGGTTGGCCTCGAGCAGCGCACGCAGCATCACGCTCTCACGCTTCGGGTCGAAGACCGGCAGACCGAGCTTTTCCTTGGTCGCGCCGATCTCACGGGCGACCTGGGCCCGCCGCGAGAGCAGCTCGAGCAGCTGGAGGTTGATGCCGTTGATCTCCTCGCGGCACCGCTGCAGCTTGGTCTTCTTCATCCGCAGGGAGTCATATGGCGATCGGCGGGGCGCGTCAACTCGTCCCCGGCGCGGCGGGGGCCCTCAGTCCTCGAGCGCCCGCCGCATCACCGCCAGCGGGGGGGCCTGGCCGGTCCACAGCTCCAGTTGGATCGCGGCCTGGGCCAGCAGCAGCTCCGTGCCGGGCACCGTGACGCAACCGGCGGCCCCGGCGTCGGTCAGCAGGCGGGTCGCTGCCGGGGCGTAGACCGCGTCGAGGACCACCTGCCCGGAGCTGAGCCACGGGGCTGGCACCGGGGTCTCGTCGTCCGTTGGCGACATGCCGACAGCGGTGCAGTTGATAATGATCTCGGCCGATTCCACCACTTGCCGCGCGGACGCCAGCGGGCAGCCGGAGGCCGGCGCCAGCGGCCCCAAGTCGGCCACCAGCTGCTGTCGCGCCTGGTCGTTGCGAGCCACGATCTGTAGCTCGGCGGGCGAGGCGAGCGCCGCGAGGGCAAAGGCCACCGCCCTCGCGGTGCCTCCGGCGCCGAGGATCGCCACTCGCCGCCCCTCCGGGTCGATCCCTGCCTCGCGCAGGGCCGCGAGCGCACCGGGACCGTCGCTGTTGCTGCCGACGAGCCCGCGCTCTGGATCCCGGTGCACGGTGTTGACCGCGCCGGCCAGGCGGGCTGCCGGCTCGAGGTGGTCGAGGTGGTCGACGATCGCGACCTTGTGGGGAATGGTCACGCTCAGCCCGCGCAGGTTGCACAGGGTGCGCATCGCCGTCACCGCCGCCCCTGCTTGCTCGACGCGAAAGGCGACGTAGACGCCGTCGAAGTCGAGGGCGGCGAGGGCGGCGTTGTGGATCCGCGGCGAGAGCGAGTGCGCTACGGGGTCGCCGATGACGGCGAAGACCGCAGGCTCGCTGTCGGAGCTTGTCATCGGCGGGGGATGCACTGCTTGGGAATGTAGAACTGGTCGCTGATGTCGGTCAGCCGGGCGCAGCGGAAGCCGGATGGGCAGGCGGTGTCGTGGGCACAGGCCACGCCGCAGAAGCCCGGGTTGACGCCGTCGCCGAGGCAGAGGTTGCCGCCCGCGCCGCAGGCGCTGTCGTCGATGCACGCCCGTCCGGCGACCCCGTCGCTGCCGTGGGGGTTGAGCCCGGGGTCGCTGTCGATGCCGTGCACGCCGTAGTGCACGCTGCGGAAGTCGCGGGTGTTGATCCCGCGCAGGATCGTCTTCCAGCTCTGCGGGTAGTGACGGCCCGCGCCGTCGGTGATCGTCAGCCAGTAGAGGTACTCCCAGAGCACCTGGTAGCCGACGGAGAACGGCGTGGTGTTGACCGTGGTCATGATGTCGACGTTGTCGAAGGTCTTGGCCGGGTTCTGCATCAGGTCGTCGACGTAGGTGCGGTAGGTGCGGCAGCCGTCGAGGACGAAGATCTGGTACTTGTCGGCCATCGGCATCGTGGCGAAGTCTCGGGCCTTGATCTCGTGGCGCGGCTGGTAGTCGAGGATGAAGCCGGCGCCGGCGCCAGCGTGGCCGGTGTAGATCACCACGTCACGGCTGGCGAAGCTCTGCTTCATCGCCTCGGAGAGCTTGGCCTCCTCGTCCTCGGTGACCATGTCCGAGTGGTAGACGTGGACCTCGACCCGCACGCTCTTGTCGCCACCGCTGCGCTCGCGCACGGTGATCTGACGGGTGAACGGCCCCGAGGCGACCGTGAGGTCGTCGAAGCTCGCCACGCCCGCGGGCGCGGTCCAGCCGCTGTCGGCGCCGAGCATCTCGTCCACCAGCCACCGCGCGGTCTCGAGGTCGTGGCGCCCCTCGTTGTAGTCGCCGCCGAAGTGCACCGCGATGTCGTAGACGCCGTCGGCGAACATCTCGTTGTACTTGGGGAAGGCATCCCGGCTCGGGCTGCCGGTGACCTCGACGGTGACCCGTTGGCCCTCGGTCTCGTTCCACCTGGTGATGGTGACGTCGAAGGTCCGGTGGGTTCGTCGGCTGCCGCGGGGCTCGGGTGCGAGCTTGCTCATCAGGTAATAGCTGCCAACGAGCTCGATGTCGAAGGCGACGCTGGCGACGGTGGCGTTGGTGTCGGCCCCGGCGCGCACTGCGGCGACCCGGGCGCTGCCCGGCTTGAGGTAGGTGAACCAGTTGGCGTCCTCGCCAGTGATCTCGCCGTTGGAGTCGTCGATCACGGCCTGGACGTGGCGCTTGACCGCGCGGGCGATGGTGTTCAGCTCGCCGTCGGCGATCTCGGCCAGCTCCTCGGAGTCCAGCGCCGCATAGGGCTCGGGCAGGGCGACCTGCACGGCGCCGGTGAGGTTGTACTCCCGGGCGTTGGTGCTGATGTAGTTGTCACCCTTGGCGCCAGCCGACCCCGCGGGCGGCGTCTCGACGCGGGGCCCGCAGCTGGCGACGAACAGGCCGGTGAAGAACAAAGTAGAGAGTCGATGGGTCAGCGCGCGTTGCGCAGTGCGGTTCATGGTGGTCCCTCCGGCCACCTCCTCAAGCAATCCTCGTGCCGCAGAAGCTGCCCACGCTGGGCCACGCCGGGACCAAGCCGATTCGGAAAAAACATTGGGTTACACCATGTTAGGCTCTGAGCTGGCGGTCGTCGTGGCAGAGGTCCTGGCCACTGCAGCAGCCGGCGCCTGCCGGCTCACTGGTGTCTCATCAGTAGGGCTCGATGACGCGAACCCGGCAGCCGATAGTCTCGCTGACGTAGATCCGACCATCGGCGCCGACCGCGACGCCGTACGGGTGGTCGAAGCGGGCCGAAAGCGGGTCGCCGTCACGAAAACCGGGCGTGCCATCACCCGCGAGGGTCGAGACCTGCCACCCCCCACCGTCGTTGGCGACGAGGCGGATCGCCGCGTTGTCCGAGTCGGCGACGTAGACCCGGCCCTGGGCGTCGACCGCGACGCCGTGGGGCGAGCTGAAGCGGGCCGTCGAGGCGGGGCCGTCGAGGTAGCCGGTGGTGTCTCCGGCGAGGGTCGTGACGGTGCGGGCGACGAGGTCTACCGACCGGATGGCATCGTTGTTCCGGTCAGCGATGTAGACCAGGTTCGCGCCGACGTCCACCGCGAGGTGATACGGATTGCTGAAGCTGGCCTCCAGCGCCGGACCGTCGACGTGGCCACTCTCCCCGCTGCCGGCGACCGTGGATACGGCCCCGTTCGTGTCGATCGCTCGGACGCGCTGGCCTTCCTTGTCGATGACGTAGAGGCGGCCGGCGGCGGTGGCGGCAATGCCGTAGGGCATGTTGAACCGAGCCGTCGAGCCCGGCCCGTCGAGCCAGCCCGCCGTGCCGGTGCCGGCGACGGTCGAGACGCTGCCGCCCTCGATCAGGCGGACGCGGTGATTGTCGCTGTCGGCGACGTAGACCCGCGCTCCCGAGGCATCGACGGCCACTCCCCTGGGACGAAAGAACTGTGCCCCGGCCGCTGGCCCGTCGACCCACCCATCCAGTCCCGACCCGGCTACCGTGGAGACCTGGCCGGCGCTGTCGATCCGGCGGATCCGGCTGTCGCCCTGGTCGGCGACGTAAACCCGCCCCTGGCCGTCCACGGCGATGCCGTTGGGCCGGCCGAACAGCGCGTCCTGCCCCAGACCGTCTCGATACCCGGACTCGCCGGTCGGGCTGCCAGCGAGCAGCCGGACCCGCAGGCGGCCGGCGTCGACCGTGGCGTCGGCGGGCGAGGCCACGTCCTGCTTGCCGTCGGCGACTGCGCTGTCGGTGGCTCCGCCGTCCAGCGAGTCCACGCCTGCGTCCAGCGCCGCGGCCGGTGACGCGAGGTAGGGCTCGAAGTGATGGCAGGCTCCGAGCAGCAGCGGCAGCGTCGACGCCAACGCGGCGAAGCGTCCGTATCCTGGCGAGAAAGCAAAAACAAGGCGCACATGAAACTCTACCACGGCGCCGCGCGCCGCGGCTGGTGGTGCTCGGCGATGGCCACGACGCCACGGTCATCGATCGAGGTTCTGGCGCAGCCGCCGATCCTTTCCCGGAGCGGCGGGCCTGCTGGATTTTCTGATCGGTAATCATCCCCGTGCTGGCTGTCGATCAGCCCCCGCGAAGTCTGACCGCGCAATAGGCTTAATTCATGATTTTCTTGCAGAAAGCCCGTTGCGAGATCGGGGCTCGCTGCTAGACTGAGCAGCCAAAGCCGATACGCGAACACCCCTTTGCCTGTGCACCGCTGCTCGCTCGCGCGTCTGGCGGGCTTCGCCGGGGCACGGCAACACTGGAGGACGGGGCCTGATGAACGTTTCGCTTGCCGCAGCCAACCCGAGCCCCGATCCCAACCTCCTCTCCGGCTACCTGCAACAGGTCGGCGCTGTGGCGCTGCTGAGCCCGGAGGAGGAGATCGAGGCCGCACAGCAGATCGAGGACGCGAAGCGCGCGCTGCTCGCCGTGATCGTCGACTGCCCCGCTGCGCTCGGTGTCCTCGCGACGGTCCGCGACGCGCTGCGCTCGGGTCGGCTGAGCGTCCGTAGGGTCACCCTGCGCACCGGTTCGGGCGCGGGTGAGACGCTCGGGGCTGACGATGTCGCCGACGCCATCGATCGGCTGCTGCGGATCCACCGCCGACGGACGCGGGCGCGGACGAGCAAGAGCACGACCTCGCACCGCCGGATGCTGACCATCCTCTCGGACCTGGCGCTCGAGCCTCAGCTGCTCGACGAGCTGGTGGGGCGCGTCGCGGGTGACGCGGCCGAGGCGTCGCCTCAGCAGGGACGCGTGCTCGGCGCCGCCCACCGCCGGCTGCTGGCCGCGAGGCAGCGGCTGATCGAGACCAACCTCCGGCTGGTGATCCATGTCGCCCGCAAGTACGCCCGCTACGGCCTGCCTCTGGCTGACCTGGTGCAGGAAGGCAACCTCGGGCTGATGCGCGCGGCCGACAAGTTCGACCACCGCCGGGGCAGGTTCTCGACCTACGCCACCTGGTGGATCCGCCAATCGGTCACCCGCGCCGTGGCGGAGCAGCCACGAACGATCCGGCTGCCGGTGCACCTGGTGGAGCTGCGCCGCAAGCTGCATCGGGAGGGAAGCCGCCTCCGGCAGCTGCTCGGCCGCGACCCGACCCACGACGAGATCGCCTCCAGCGCCAAGCTGCCGCGGGAGAAGGTCAGCCAGGCGCTCGACGCAGCGAGCGCGCCGGTCTCGCTACAGGCGCCGGTCGGGGTCGACGGCTCCGTCGGGCTCGAGGTGGTGATCGCCGACCCTCGGGCCGAGGACCCGCTGCGGGCGGCGGCCGGCGCCGATCTCAACCGTCAGGCGCGGCGGGCGCTGGCGACGCTCAGCCACCGCGAAGAGCGGGTCCTGCGGCTGCGCTATGGCATCGGCGAGCGGTCGGACCTGACCCTCGAGGAGATCGGTCGTCAGCTCAACGTCACTCGCGAGCGGATCCGGCAGATCGAGGTCAACGCGCTGGGCAAGCTGAGGCGCTGGGCCCTCACCAAGCCCGGCTTCGAGGATCTCTCCAGACCGCTGGCGTCGAGCGTGGCGGTGGGGTAGCGCCAGACCCCTGGTCAGCCTGTTGGTCGGCGCGAACGACGCCGTCGGGCGAGGGGCCGGCGGCAATCCGCCTGAGCCCCGCTCCCCTATCGCCGATCGTCGTCGACGGGCTTGCTCAGGGCGTACTCGGTGTCCCCCGCGCTCGCTGCCCCGTCGGCCGCGGCGGCGACCAGGCCCTGCAATACCTCACGCTGCTCGCTGGTGACGTTCATGAAGCGGACCGCGAAGGCCGCTGGGTCGTGGCGGACTACCTCGGCCTCCACCGTCAGCGAACCGCGCGAGGGCGCAGTGAGCATCAGCTCCACCAGCTGCCCCACGGGCGGGGGATCCTGGCCGTCGTGGCGCAGCAGGACGCCCCCGATGGAGATGTTGCTCGCCTCGCACTGGCGGACGGCGTCGGAGTCGACGAGCCGGAGCATCGCCGAGTAGTCGACGCGCGCGTGCTGACGTTTCTCCGGCTGGCGCTCGCCCTCGTCGGGCTGCCACCACCCGCCGATCTGGGTCAGCTCGTCCTGCTCGTCGGTCGGACGACGACCGTCGTCGGGTTTGTCGCGCGCGGTCATGCATTTCCAGGTTACCACGCAAGCGAGCTCCTGGGCATCTGCTGGATCGCTGCTCCGGCGACCACGGCGCGACCGGCCCGGGGCCCGGCTGTCGGACCGGCGATCAGAGCTCGTCGAGGAAGTCCCTCCATCGGGTGGCGACCAGCGTCTCGGTGGTGCAGTGGCCGACGGCGCTGATCAGCATCGCGGCGCGCCGGACCTCGGCCTCGATGTCCGACTCGACGATGTCGATCAGGTCATAACGCCCTAAGGTGGCATAGCTGCCGAGCCACTCGACGTTGCGGCAGTCCTTTTGGATCACCTCCCGGACCCTGGCGGCGAGGCCCTTGACCTCCTTCGGGTTGTTGTACGCGCCGGGCGAAAAGCGAGCGAGAATGATGTAGGTCTGCATCCCTGTTTCTCCTCCGCTGCGTGGTCGTGGCAGCGACGTGCCCCCATCGATTCCCTCATCCCCGGGAGCAGCACTGGGGGCGGTTCACGGCGTCAGCTCCCCGGAGACGAGGTGGCGCAGCAGAGCAGAGCGCATGCCATCTTGGCTGGCGCGCGGGGTAACCGCGGCAGCGGCGGGACTTTTTCGGGGTCGGTCCACAACGGCCGGGCGGCCGCTGGGAGGGTCAAATGCCACACCGCCGGCGTGAAAGGACGCACCGGTCAGCGCCGTCGGGGTCTCGGTCGCTCAGCCCACCGTCACCCGCACCGGGTTGCTGGCGACACCCTCGACCGTTGCCTCGCGCCGCAGACCTCCCGAGACCTCGACCCGGTTGCGGTTCTGTAGCAGGACCTCGCGGGCTACTGCGCCCTCGAGCCAGATCGCCTCGAGCGCGGCCCCGCCGAAGCTGGCCCGGGCCTCGTCGTCGCTGGCGGAGGTGGCGGCCACCTCGCCCGTCAGGACCAGCTGGCCCTCGACGACGAGCTGCTGCCCGTCGCCGTGCTCGACGACGAAGGCTGCCGCACGGGCCTGGCGCAGGCGCACGGCGCCGGGCTTGGCCCTGGGCTCGAGGGTCAACGAGGTCGCGAGGCAGCGTCGGGAGAGCAGGTGGGCATCGACGTTTCCGCGCAGGCGCCGGGCCATCCCGCGGACCGCGTCGCCGCTGGACGGGCCGCGCGGCGGGTAAGCGACGGCGCTGACCACCGGCGGTCCGGCCGTTACCACCAGCCGGTAGCGCCTGACGAAGTGGACCGTCACCCGCACCAGCGCCCAGCCAGCGGCGACCACGAGCAGCGCGGCGAGGAACCAGCGGGGATCGTGGCGCTCGGCCTCGAGCGGGCCGAGCACTAGGGCGGCGACAAAGAGGCCATCGAACCAGCGCCAGCCGCGCGTGGTCGGCGTGCGTCGTTGCCAGCGCCGGCGCTGACGGACCGAGACCAGCGACTCGAGGGCCACCGTGACCTGCGACTCGCCGCAGACGCGACAGCGCGGGCCCGCCGACGGGTGCACCAGGCGACAGCTCGGACAGCAGGCAAGGGCGGACCGGTGGCTGGGCTTGACCATCAGCTTCGTGTCTACGTGAGCCGGCGGACCGATACAAGCCGCGCCGGGCTAAGGTATGATGGTGGGTATGGTGTGCTGGCGGCTGGCGGCTCTGGCCCTGCTCGCGATCAGCGGGTGCAAGTTCGACTCGCGCGGCGTGGGCCCGATTTACTTCGATCTCGGGGGCGCGCACGACGTGGGCCCGGTGGCCGACCGCGGGCGGGTGGAGAGCGGCACCGACTCGGCTGACGCCAGCCGGGACGCCCCCAGCCCCGACCCGGACCTGGCGGTGCCCGACGGGGGCGATCCCCTCTGTGGTTGGCCTTTCGATCCGGCTCACTTCGACCCGTGCGCCGATCCCCTGACGCCGAGCCCGGCGCTCTTGCTCGCTTCTGGCAGCTTCTCCTACGACACCGACGCCGCCACCTTCGACCCGGTCCCGCCCACCGGCCAGCCGACCAACGGCGTGTATCACGGCACGCGGGTGATCTGGGTCGAGGGGCTGAAGATCGAGGCCGCCGCGACCCTGCGCGTGGTCGGCTCGCTGCCGTTGATGGTGGTCTCCACCGACAAGATCCTCGTCGCCGGCGTGATCGACGTCTCGAGCTCGCGTTTCACCGGCGACAGCCTGCCCGGTGCGGGCGCGAGCACCGACCCCAGCCACTGCCCCGTGCCGCCCCAGCCGGGCGTGCCCTGCGACAGGCACGGCGCCAGCGGCGGCGGTGGCGGTGGCTTCGGCAGCTCAGGTGGCCAGGGCGACAGCGGCGGCGTGGGTCACGACTGCGGCGACATCGACGATGACGGCAAGCCGCGGACCGCCGGCGGCGGTGCCCTGGCGGTGCCCCTGACGGCCATTCGCGCGGGCTGCGCCGGGGCGCCGGGAAGCTCGACCACCGAAGGCGGCGCCGTGTTCGACGACCGGGGCGAAGGTGGTCCGGGGGGGGGAGCGATCCAGCTCGTGGCCCGCGGCACGCTGATCGTCAGCGGGGTGATCGACGCCGGTGGTGGCGGTGGCGGGCCCGGCAGCGCCCACCGCGCTAGCGGCGGCGGTGGCGGCAGCGGTGGCTGGATCGGCCTCGAGGCGGGCGAGCTGCAGATCGTCGGCAGCGCGACCCTCGCCGCCAACGGTGGGGGGGGCGGCGGTGGCTGCGACAACTCGGCCGCGTCAGCCGGCGAAGATGCCCTGGCCGCCGAGGAGGCCGCCGCCGGTGGCGACGCCTCTGGCAACGGCGGTGACGGACACGACGGGGGCTACGGCACCACGGGGCCTGACTCTGCCGACGAGGACGTCGAGCGTGGCGGCGGCGGTGGCGGCGGTGGCGGTGGGCTTATCTTCGTCCACAGCGCTGGCAAGCTGCTGATCGACAGCAACGCCACCATCTCGCCGCCCCAGACCTGAGAGCCTCCCGCACGATCTCGTCAAATAGGCCTTTTTCCGTTGTCGTCGGTGGTGTACAAATCGGCCGCTGGCACCCACATGTATGTGCGGCGGCGACTTGGCCAAAGGAGATCCTCGATGTCCGACAACCTGCCTCCCGTGGTGCAGCGCTTCTTGCGCTATGCCCGCGTCGACACCCAGTCCGATGAGAGCTCGGAGACCTACCCGAGCACCGACAAGCAGACGGTGCTGTCGAAGATGTTGCTCGCGGAGCTCAAGGAGCTCGGCGTCGAGGACGCGGTGCTCGACGAGCACGGCTACGTGATGGGCACGGTGCCGGGAAACGTCGACGGCGTCGACGTGCCGACCATCGGCCTCATCGCCCACGTCGACACCTCGCCCGAGGTCAGCGGCGAGCACGTCAACCCGCAGCTGCACCCGGACTACGACGGTGGTCCGATCAAGCTCAACGACGAGTTCATCCTCACGCCCGAGCAGAGCCCCCAGCTGCTCAAGTTCAAGGGCGGGACGATCATCACCGCCGACGGCACGACCCTGCTCGGCGCCGACAACAAGGCTGGCTGCGCCGAGATCATCACGCTGGTCGACCGGCTGATGCACGACGACTCGATCAAGCACGGCCCGCTGCGCATCGGCTTCACCGTCGATGAGGAGATCGGCAAGGGCACCGACCACTTCGACGTCGAGACCTTCGCCGCCAAGTACGCCTACACGGTGGATGGTGAGACGCCGGGGGAGATCGAGGACGAGACCTTCTGCGCCGACTCGGCCGCGGTGGTCTTCACCGGGATCAACGTTCACCCGGGCTACGCCAAGGACAAGCTGGTCAACGCGATCAAGGCCGCGTCGCTGTTCGTCGGGCTGCTGCCCAAGGACATGACCCCCGAGACCACCGACAAGCGCGAGGGCTACCTCCACCCGGTGTCGCTGACCGGCACGGTGGAGCAGGCGCAGCTGAAGCTGATTCTGCGCGACTTCGACGAGGCGCCGCTGCGCCAGCAGCGCGAGATCCTCGAGGGGATCGCGACCAAGGTTCGCGAGGCCTACCCGGCGGCGAAGGTCGAGCTGTCCTACGAGCAGAGCTACCGCAACATGCGGTTCGTCCTCGACGATCACCCGCACGTTGTGGAATACGCGCTCGAGGCGGTGCGGCGGGCGGGCCTCGAGCCGATCCGGAATCTGATCCGCGGCGGCACCGACGGCGCGCGCCTCTCGTTCGAGGGCCTGCCGACGCCGAACATCTTCACCGGCGGCCATCTGTTTCACAGCCGCTTCGAGTGGATCGCCGTCGAGGGCATGCTCGCCGCGGTGGAGACCCTGGTCCAGTTGGTGCAGATCTGGGTCGAGAAGAGCCGAGGCTGAGCCACCGCGACGAGGCGCCGCTGAAGCGCCGACTGCACCCCTATACCCCGCGAGCCACAGGACGTGATCGATGGAAGACTCCCCCAGCAAGCGCAGCAAGTTGCTGCCGGCCAACGCCTACACCAAGCTAGAGCCCGGCGAGACATACAAGCCGATCATCGGCGCTGCCGACGGACGGGCTGAGGTCACCAAGTGGTCGGTGGTCACCGGCAGCTTGATGGTCGTGCTCTGGTCGTCGGCCTGCATCTACATCGCGCTCAAGGCCGGCTCGGGGATCGAGGCTTC